>NZ_JBPKJK010000220.1:0-12404 GCF_051756985.1 Saccharothrix sabaoui | reverse complement strand
AGGGCCTGCGCCGCCGCCCGGAACCCGGACTCCAGCGCGCCCTCCACGAAACCGGCCCACCCGCTCGCGATGTCGCTGGTGGCGAACGCGAGGCGGCCGTGCTGCTGCTGGATCGAGTAGAGCTGCGCGGTCATCTGACCCGGCTTGCGCAGCGCCCAGCCACCGCGCGAGTACGCGCTGGCGCCCCAGTCCTGCGCCCGGAAGTTGACCACCGTCGTCCCGGGCAGCACCCGCTGCACCGCGGTGCTCACCGCCGCGCGGCTGGTGATGTCCAGCGCGGGCAGGCTGTTGAGCGCCAGCATGAGCTGCCCGCCGTCGGTGGTGTGGCTGTGCGACACCACCGTCATGAACGTGTCGCCCTCGGCGCCGTTGACCAGCACCGGCTCGGTCAGGCCCTGCACGTGCAGCCACAGCTTCCGGTTGTTGCGCACGCCCACGCCCTGCGCGGCGGCGGTGGCCTGCACCGCGGGCAGGCCGGGGGAGAACGCGATGGTGCTCCACAGGTTCACCGGCACGGCCACCACGACGGTCCGGGCGGTGTGGCGCGCACCCGCCCGCGTGGTGACGGTGACCAGGCCGCCGCTCTCGCTGATCGCGGAGACCGGCGTGTTCAGCCGCAGGTCGGCGTTGGCCTCGTTGAGGATGGCCGCGACCAGGCCGGACATGCCGACCGACACCTGCTGGCTCTGCGCCCGGTACCAGGCGCCGGTGTTGTAGCCCGCCAACGCCCACCAGTGCATCAGCGAGGTCATCGCGCCGTAGGCGCTGGAGCCGCCCGACTGCCCGGCCGTCATGCCGCTGAGCCAGCTCCGCTCCTCGGCGGTGAAGGCCAGCTGGTCGAGCCGGTCCTTGAGCGAGAACCCGTCGATCTGGGCGACCAGGCTGCGCCGCAGCATCGGGTCGTGCGGCGCCGGGAAGTAGTCCTCGGTGCCCGCGAACATCCGCTCCAGCAACGAGCCCTGCCGCGTGACCATCTCCTCCAGCGAGTAGGAGGAGAAGCCGCCGGGCGCGGGCATGATCGCCCGCGCGGGCGTGAGCCCGCTGGAGACGGGGATGTTGTAGCGCGCCAGCTCGGCGGTGACGAGCTGCTGCGAGCTGTCGACGAACTGGCCGCCCATCTCGACCCGCTGCCCGACGAACGACTCGGTCCACGTCCGGCCGCCGATGCGGTCCCGCGCCTCCAGCACCAGCGTGTTGAGCCCGGCGGCGCGGAGCTGCCGCGCCGCGATGGCCCCGGCGAACCCGGCGCCCACGACGATGGCGTCGTGGATCACCGGCCGGGCGGACGGCTGCGCCGTCGCGGTGCCCGCGCCGACCGCCGTGGCGGCGATGGCCGCGCCACCCGCCTTCAGCAGGCGTCTCCGCGACCACGCGCGATCGGGGTTGTGCGCGGCCCCCTTGTTTTCACTCACTGCTTGTTCCCTCGTCTCGACGGCGTTTCACCGAATAGGTGAACTGCATTGGTCGTGCCTGGACGCGCCGCCCGGGGTGTGCCATAGTTGTAGCTGCGTAGCCGGGCGGATACGGAGTGTGCGCGAGAGGTCGTTCCCGCACTCCGAACTGCGTGTATGTCCGGTTCCCGTGCTGCGGGACCGCCCTGTCCGGCGGCGCGGGAACGGTGTGCCCGGGCGGTCGTTGGAGCGCCTGAAAAGGCGTCATGCCGTGTTTTCGACATGGCACCTGCGCTGTTCACGACCTCAATGCGACGGTGTTCCGGTTTTCCCGTGCCGCGACCGTCGACGTCGCGTGCCGCGAATCGCCGACGTGCGCCACGGGAATTCGGTCGAATTCACCGCCGCGCTGTGGTGAGCCCCCAGTGTTCGTTCACGAAGTGGTCGCCGCTCGGACGGCGACCCGGCCTCCAGTGCCGCGCACCGGTACGCCCGCCCCCGGGGGGAGGGCGACGACCCGGTCCCCGCACGTGCCCGTGTCGGCGACCGGAACCGGGTGTTGAGGCATGTGCCAAGTCAAGCCGCCTTTAGCAGGACGGGCCATGTCTGAGGCGCGCTGATCGATGTCTCAGCGTCTCCCGCTGCCCCCGTCCGGTGGAGCGGGGCCGGCGCTGCCGGGTGCACGGTGCGCACCCCCGGTCGCAGCCGCGGACGCGGCGTTCCCGTTCACGGCTGTGAATGTTCCCGACATCCCGTTCCCGCGCCGGACATCGTGCCTGAATCGATTCCCGGTATCCCTGAACTGCGGCTGGGGAAATCGACGGTGATTGCTCCGCCGACCGCTTCGACAGGGTGTTCATGCAGGTGAACGGCCTGCGCCGTTCATGATTGTGAATCTTGTTGCTTGTTTCGCAAGCGTGCGCAATGCTCCCTGGGAGCGTTCCCAGAGATAGTCGCCATCGCGGATTCCGTCGCCGTCGCGATCGGTGCGCGACCGGGGATCGCCATCGGACCACCCTGCACGCGAGGAGGCGATGCATGAGTCTGCGCACGGACGAGCGCACGATGAGCCGGACCGCCGCTGTGGCCGTGTCGGTGGTGGCGCTGACCGGGGGACTGGTGGTGGCGGCCACCGCTGCCGTCGCCACCACGTCGGCCGCGGACGCGCTGTACGTGGCGGTCGACGGCGACGACGGCAACCCCGGCACCGTCGACCGACCGTTCAAGTCCATCCAGAGGGCCGTGGACCTGGCCCAGCCGGGCACCTCGATCCTGCTGCGGGGCGGCACCCACACCGTCACCACCAACGTGCAGATCCGCAAGAGCGGCGAGCCGGGCCGGCCGATCCGGCTGGCCAACCACCCCGGTGAGCGGGTGGTCGTGGACGGCGAGCAGCTGCCCGCCAGCCACACCCCGGTGGGCGGCAGCATCCCGCGCGAGCAGCGCGGCACCTTCCACCAGGAGGGCTCCTCCTGGTGGCACGTGTCCGGCCTGGAGATCGTCCGCGGCCCGTACGCCTGGTACTGCGACGGCTGCAACGACAACGTCTACGAACGGCTGGTCACCCGCGACAACTACGAGTCCGGCTTCCAGCTCCAGGGTTCCTCGGCGAACAACCTGATCCTCAACCTGGACAGCCACGGCAACCGCGACCCGCGCAAGAACGGCGAGAGCGCGGACGGGCTGGCGATCAAGGAGGGCTCCGGCACCGGCAACGTGGTGCGCGGCGCGCGTCTGTGGAACAACGTCGACGACGGCTTCGACGCCTGGAAGTTCACCTCGCCCATCCGGATCGAGAACACCATCGCCCACGGCAACGGCTACAACCGGTGGGACCTGCCGGACTTCTCCGGCGACGGCAACGGGTTCAAGCTCGGCGGCGGCGACCCGGCCCCGGCCGCCGCGCACACCGTGGTCAACACGATGGCCTTCCGCAACGCCGCGCACGGCTACACCGACAACGGCAACCCCGGCGCGATCACCCTCACCCGCAACACCGCGTGGAAGAACGCGAAGACCGGCTTCACCGTCAACCGGTCCCGGTCCACGCTGACCGGCAACCTCGCGGTCAACAACGCCTCGCCGGTCTCGCTGGGCACCTCCACCGCCTCGGGCAACTCCTGGAACGTCAAGTCCGGCTGGAAGGACGCCGACCTCGTCAGCACCGACGCCGCCACCACCACCGGCGCCCGCGACGCGAACGGCGACATCCGCACCTCGTCCTTCCTGGTGCCCAAGAGCCACCCCCAGCTCGGCGCCCGGCTGTAACCCGACTTCGCCGGCGAACCGCGCCGGCACCGTCCACCCTTCGACGACGCAGGAGACGACATGGCACGATCACTCACCTGGCGAGCTTCCGCGGTCGTGGCCGCGCTGGCCGTCGCGACCTCGACCGGCGCGGTCCTGGCGACAGCACCGGCGTCGGCCGCGGCCGGCACCGCGACCGGCTACGCGTCCCAGAACGGCGGGACCACCGGTGGGCAGGGCGGCGCGACGGTCCGGGCCAACACGGGGACCAAGATCCACCAGGCCCTGTGCAGCCGGGCCGGCAGCTCCACCCCGATCATCATCGAGGTCGAGGGGACGATCAACCACGGCAACACCACCAAGGTCTCGGGCGACAGCTGCGAGACCGCGGCCGGGGTGATCGAGCTCAAGCGGATCAGCAACGTCACCATCATCGGTGTCGGCGGCGGCGCCGTGTTCGACCAGCTGGGCATCCACATCCGCGAGTCCCGCAACATCGTCATCCGGAACGTGACCATCCGGAACGTCAAGAAGTCGGGCTCGCCCACGTCCAACGGCGGCGACGCCATCGGCATGGAGAAGAACGTCCGCAACGTCTGGGTCGACCACGTCAACCTGCTGGCGTCGGGCGGTGAGTCGGAGGGCTACGACGGCCTGTTCGACATGAAGGACAACACGCAGTACGTGACGCTGTCCTACAGCACCCTGCGCAACTCCGGGCGCGGCGGGCTGGTCGGGTCGAGCGAGAGCGACCGCTCGAACGGGTTCGTCACCTACCACCACAACCTCTACGAGAACATCGACTCACGGGCGCCCCTGCTGCGCGGCGGCGTCGGCCACATGTACAACAACTACTACGTGAGCCTCAACGAGTCCGGCATCAACTCCCGCGCCGGGGCGAAGGCCAGGGTGGACAACAACTACTTCAAGAACTCCAAGGACGTCCTCGGGACCTTCTACACCGCCGAGGCCGGCTACTGGCAGGTCAGCGGGAACACCTTCGACAACGTGACCTGGTCGGCCCCCGGCAGCGAGCACAAGCCCGCCGGTCCCGACGTCAAGTCCACCACCGCGGTCGCCATCCCCTACAGCTTCACGCTCGACCAGACCGCCTGCGTGCCGGGCATCGTGAACCGCACGGCAGGTGCCGACACCGGTATGCAGGAGTCGAACGGCACCTGCTAGCCGGGTGGTCCGGACCGGTCGCGCGCGGGGGCGGCGGCCGGTCCGGACCGCGTTGTCACGCCCCGGCGCCCAGCGCGGCCCCCAGCCGGCGCAGCAGCTCCGGGTGCACCGGGTCGGCGATGTCGGCCCGGTCGGGGTGCCTGCGCAGGAACGCGGCGAACACCGGGCACACCGGCACGACGCGCAGGCCGGTCGCGCGGATGTCGTCGAGGGCCCCGGCGACGAGCGCGGTGGCCAGGCCGCGCCCGGTGAAGGCGTCGAAGACCTCGGTGTGGTGGGCGACCCGCTTCCCGTCCAGGTCGGCGTAGTCGGCGATGCCCGCCAGCTCGCCGTCGACGATGATCTCGTAGCGGCTCTCGGCGTCGTTGCGGCGCACGTCGGTGGCCATCGGGTTCCTCCTCGGGTGGTGCGCGGGGTGCGGGGCGGGTGTGGTCAGGGGGTGATGACGAACTTGCCGCTGACGTGCTGCCCGGTGAAGTCCAGCAGCGCCCGCCGGGCCTCGGCGAGCGGGTACTCCGCGGCGATCCCGACCCGCAGCGCGCCCTCGGCGGCCAGGGCGGCGAGTTCGGCGAGGCGACCGGGCGGCGTGGTGGTCCCGGTGTAGGCGGCGGTGACGTCCCGGTCGAACGCGGGCGGACCGCCCAGCGGGGAGGCCAGCAGGCCACCGGGCCCGACCGCGGCGGCGGAGGCGGCCAGGGCGGGCCCGGCGGCCACCAGGTCCACCACCGCGTCGACGCCCTCGGGGAACCGGTCGCGCGCCCAGCGGGTGACGTCCTCGGCGCGGTGGTCCACCACGTCGTCGGCGCCCAGCCCCACGAGCCGCTCCCGGTCGTCCTCGTGCCCGGTGGCCAGCACCACCGCTCCGGCGCGCCGGGCGAGCTGCACGACGCAACCGCCGATGCCGCCGGCCGCGCCGACGACCAGCAGCGACGAGCCGGGGGCCGGCCGCACCAGGTCCAGCAGCGCCGCCGCGGTCAGCGCGGCCGTGGGCAGGGCCGCGCCCCGGCGCGCGTCCAGCTCCGGTGGACGGGCGGTCGCGGTGTCGTCGGCGCGCACGAGCGCGTACTCGGCGAACCCGCCCGAGGGCACGCCGTTCCACGCGATCACCGCGTCGCCCGGGGCGAACCGCCCGACGTCCGCGCCGACCTCCTCGACCACGCCGCTGACGTCCACGCCCGGCACGAACGGGTGCGCGATCGGCAGGAAGTCCCTCATGGCCCCGGTGACGAGCTTGACGTCGATCGGGTTCACGGCGGCGGCCTCGACGCGGACCAGCAGCTGCCCCGGCCCGGGCACGGGCCGCGCGACCTCGGCGATCTCCAGCTCCTCCAGCGCCCCGTAGGCGCGGGCGACCAGTGCCCTCATCGCTGTCCCCTCGACTTCCGACCGAGCATTTGATGATGTGTCAACAAACTAGTGCCCTGATTGTTGATGTGTCAACATCACCTGGCGGCCGGAGCCGGGGACGCGGCGGCGCGTGCCGCGGCCACGACGTGGTCGCGCGAGGCCGTCACCTCGTCGCGCAGCGCGGCGAGGTCCACGTCGAGCACCTCGCCCGCCCACTTGCGGACCTCGCCGCCGATCAGGACGGTGTCGACGTTGCGGGCGTCGGCGCCCAGCACGACGGTGCCGACGGCGTCGTTGAGGGGCATGGTGTTGAGCGCCTCGGCGGTGATCAGCAGCAGGTCGGCCTGCTTGCCGGGGGTCAGCGAGCCGGTGACGTCCCCCAGGCCGTTGGTGCGCGCGCCCTGGAGGGTGGCGAAGTCCAGCACGTCGGCGACGCCGATGCGGCGAGGGGTGCGGTCGGTGCCGTAGGCGCCCTCCACGGCGCGCATGCGCTGGATGGCGAGCAGGGCCCGCATCTGGGTGAACATGTCGCTGGATAGGGCCACCTCCACGTCGATGCTCAACCCGGGGCGGACGCCGACCGCCAGTGCCTCGTCCACGGCGGGCACGGCGGTCTCCAGGCCGATCTGCGCGTCCGAGGTCGGCGCGAGGGCGACGGTCGTGCCCGTGTCGCCGATGGCGCGCCAGGCGTCGGCGGTCAGCCCGGTGGCGTGGATGAGCGTCACGTCCGGGCCCAGCAGGCCCTGCCGCTCCCACTCCAGGACCGCGCGGGACGACGACTCGCCGAACACGGCGTCCACGCTGACTCCGACGCCCAGCTCCCGGGCGTGCCGGGCGAGCGCGGGCCCGTAGGCCAGGTCGGGGCCCGCGATCCCGTCGGTCGCCAGGCAGGCCAACCGGAAGGTCAGCAGGTCGCCCCCGTGCTGGTCGCGCAGCCGGGCCAGGTCGGCCGGCCACTGGTGGTCCCACGCGCCGAAGTGCGGGCCCATGGCGGCGTGCACGCCCCGGACGCCGGTGTCGCGCAGCGCCCGGACGGCGGCGTCGGAGTGCGCGGCGGTGCGCGAGTTGTGCGAGAAGTCGAGCATGGTGGTGATGCCCGAGTCGATCGCGGTCAGCGCCGCCAGTTTCGTGCCGGTGTACATGTCCTCGGGCCGGTAGGCCGGCGCGTACCCCAGCAGCGTCTCGGTGACGTAGGCGCCCAGGTCGTCCACGTCGGGCATGACGCGGCGCAGCTGCGCCTCCCAGGCGTGGCGGTGGGTGTCGACGAACCCGGGCGCGGCGATCATGCCGGTGGCGTCGACCACGACGGCGTCCGCGACGGGCAGCGCGTGCCCGACCGCGGCGATGGTCGGGCCCTCCACGAGGACGTCCCCTCCGGCGAGGGTGCCCGTCG
This sequence comes from Saccharothrix sabaoui, assembly GCF_051756985.1. Lineage (NCBI taxonomy): Bacteria > Bacillati > Actinomycetota > Actinomycetes > Pseudonocardiales > Pseudonocardiaceae > Saccharothrix > Saccharothrix sabaoui. The sequence continues at coordinate 4,841 of NZ_JBPKJK010000220.1, read as the reverse complement.
CGGGGTCCACCGTCACGACGGTGGCGTTGCGGAACAGGACGCGCCGACGCGGGTCGCGGGCGGTGCGGCGCAGCAGGTCGAGGGTGGCTTCGCGGGAGTTCGTCACGGCGGTCTCCGTCGTCGGTCGTGCTTCTCGGGCACCACCCACCCTCCGACGGCGGCGGCCGGGCAACCAGGTCGTGCTCACCCTGGACGCGCCACGTCCAGGTTGAGCACGACCTGGGCGGCACCCGGCGGTGGGCGCAGGCTGGACCTCGTCGGGCACCACCGGGTCCGACACCACCGAGGACACCGGAGACCGGGATGACCAGCACCACCAGCACCACCAGCACCACCGCCGCCGCCGCCACCGCCACCGCCGCAGGCGGGACCACCGCCACCACCGCCGACCGCGACGCCGAGGCGTTCGCCGCGCTGACCGCCGGTTCCACCAGGCCGCTGCTGCTGACCGGGGGAGCGGTGGTCACCGCGAACCCGCTGCTGGGCGACTGGGAGCGGGCGGACGTGCTCATCGGCGGCGACCGGATCGTCGGCGTCGGACCGGGCCTGCTCACCGCCGCCGAGGACGACGGCATGATCGTCGTGGACTGCACGGGCTGCGTCGTGCTCCCCGCCGTCGTCGACTTCACCGGCGGCCCCGGCACGCTCACGCCCGGCACCCGCGCGGACGTGGCCGTCGTGCGCGTCGCCGACCCCGAGGACGCCCCGACCGACGCCGTCCCGTACCGGGGCGGGCACCTCGACGTCGTGGTGCTGGCCGGCCGGGTCGAGCTGTGGCGGGGCCGCCGCCTCGACGGCACCAGCCCCGTCACGCCCGTCGAACCGGTGGCGACCGAACACCCGTACACGGGCACGTGGGTGGACGACGCCGGCTTCATCCGCCAGGAACTGCTGCCGGACGGGCGCTACGACGAGGCGCGCGGCGACCGGCCCAGCGCCTACCAGGGGCGCTACTGGGTCACCGGCACCCGCATCGTCTACCTCGACGACCTGGGCTTCTGGGCGTTCGGCGAGTTCGACGGCGACGTGCTGCACCACGCGGGGTACCGCTTCACCCGCCGCTGAGCACCTCCGGCGACCGCGCCGCCCGACCACCGGTCGCCGACCGGCCACCGGCCGCCGGGCCCAGCAGCGCCAGCGCCCGCGCGCTCGGGCTGCCGGGCTCGGCGTGGTAGACCACCAGCTGCTGCCCGGCCGCGCCCCGGACGTCGAACGACTGGTAGGCCAGCTCCAGCGGGCCGACGTCCGGGTGCAGGAGCGCCTTGGCGCCCTCGCTGGTCTTGGCGCGCACCGCGTGCGACTCCCACAGGGCGGTGAACCCGGGGCTCACCCGGCTCAGCTCCGCCACCAGCTCCCGCAGCCGGGGCGAACCCGGGTCGTGCCCCGCCCCCTCCCGCAGGTGCCCGGCGGTGGCCTCCGCCGCCTGCTCCCAGCGGACGTGGAACCGCCGCGCCGCCGGGTCGGCGAACACCATGCGCGCCAGGTTGTCCACCGCGGCGAACGGCGAGAACAGGGCGTCCGCCATGGCGTTGGTCGCCAGCACGTCGAGGGTGCGGTCGAGCACGAACGCCGGGGTGGTCGGGTAGCCGTCCAGCAGCCGCCGCAGCGCGGGGTCCACCACACCGGACGCCGGGACCGGCCGGCGCTCCGGGACCACGCCGGCCAGGCGGTGCAGGTGGTCGTGGGCGTCCGCGTCCAGGTCCAGCGCGCGGCTCAGTGCGTCGAGCACCTGCGGCGACGGGTTGCGCTCGCGGCCCTGCTCCAGGCGGGCGTAGTAGTCGGAGTTCAGGCCCGCCCGCACGGCCACCTCCTCGCGGCGCAACCCGGCCACCCGCCTGCGGCCGGTGCCGGGCAGCCCGACGTCCGCGGGCTCGACCCGCGCCCGCCGGGCCCGCAGGAAAGCGCCCAACTCGCTCATGGCCGCCAGTCTACGAACGCGTGGCGGCGGGGGACGGGCACGACGGCGACGGGGTCGGGGGGTACTGGCGTTACCTCCTCCACCTCCGGCGAGCGACCTACCCTGGGTTCATGGGACAGGTCGACCACCGCGCGGAGGTCCGCGAGTTCCTCAGCTCGCGGCGGGCGCGCATCACCCCTGAACAGGCGGGGCTGCCCGCCTACGGCGGCGGGAACCGGCGCGTCAAGGGACTGCGCCGCGAGGAGGTCGCCCTGCTCGCCGGGGTCTCCATCGACTACTACGTGCGCATGGAGCGCGGCAACCTCTCCGGCGCCTCGGAGGGCGTGCTGGACGCGGTGAGCCGGGCGTTGCGGCTCGACGAGGCCGAGCGCGAGCACCTGTTCGCCCTCGCCCGCGCCGCCGACCCGGGGTCCCGCCGCCGCCGCACACCGCCCACCAGCGTGCGACCAGCGGTGCAGCAGGTCCTCGACGCCATCCGCGACGCCCCCGCGTGGGTGCGCAACGGCCGGCACGACATCGTCGCGCTCAACCGCCTCGGCCGCGCCCTCTACGCCCCCGTGCTCGCCGACCCGCGCCGCCCCGCGAACACCGCCCGGTTCCTCTACCTGGACCCGGCCGCCCGGGAGTTCTTCGTGGACTGGGACCGCGTCGCCAACGACGCCGCCGCGATGCTGCGCCTGGAAGCCGGCCGCGCCCCGCACGACCGGGCGCTGATCGAACTGGTCGGCGAGCTGTCCACGCGCAGCGAGGTGTTCCGGCGTCGCTGGGCCTCGCACGACGTGCAGTACCACCGCAGCGGCCGCAAACGGCTGCGTCACCCGGTCGTGGGACAACTCGACCTCGACTTCGAGTCGATGGAACTGCCCTCCGAACCCGGCCTGACCCTCAACGTCTACACCGCCGCCCCCGACACCCCCACCGCGGACGGCCTCACGGTGCTCGCCAGCTGGGCCGCCACCCAGGACGCCTCGGGTGAACCCCTCGGCGTGAACCCCTCGGCGTGAACCCCCCGACGTAAACCCCTTCTGGGGGGGTCCTGCCATTACCCGGAAGGACAGCCCCTCCCGCGCGGGCGCGCGGTGGAGTTTTGTGGGAGGTGTCCAGGGTACGCCGGAGGAAGCCGCCGACCAGCGGTCGAGCGCCGGCCGCCGGTCGACCCGGCGGTGCCGGCCGTCCACGGGCCGAGGCCGGCCGTCCCGGCGGCCCGAACGCGAAACCCGTGTTCCTGAGAGGAATTCATGCGAGCCACGTTCATGTACGGTGCCGGTGATGTGCGCGTCGAGGACGCCCCGGACCCGGTGCTGCGGCAGCCCACCGACGCGGTCGTGCGCATCGTGCGCTCCTGCGTGTGCGGCAGCGACCTGCACCCGTACCACTCCATGCCCGCCTCCGAGCGGGGCACGCCGATGGGCCACGAGTTCCTGGGCGTCGTGGAGGACCTCGGCCCGGAGGTGACCGGCCTCGAACGCGGCGACCTCGTGGTGGCCCCGTTCGGGTACTCGGACAACACCTGCGAGTTCTGCCGCGAGGGCCTGCACACCTCCTGCCGCAACGGCGGGTTCTGGGCCAACGGCGACGTCGGCGGCGGGCAGGCCGAGGCCATCCGCGTCCCGCAGGCGTCCGGCACCCTGGTCAAGCTCCCCGGCGTCGGCGAGGACTCGCCGCTGCTGCCGTCGCTGCTGACCCTGGCCGACGTGTACGGCACCGGCTACCACGCCGCCAGGCAGGCGCACGTCGACCCCCGCACCACCGTGACGGTGATCGGCGACGGCGCGGTCGGCCTGCTCGCCGTGCTCTCCGCGAAGCAGTTGGGCGCGGAGCGGATCATCCTCATGGGACGGCACGAGGACCGCACCGACCTCGGCCGCGAGTTCGGCGCCACCGACGTGGTCGCCGAGCGCGGCGAGGAGGGGATCGAGAAGGTCCGCGAGCTGACCGGCGGCGACGGCACCCACGCCGTGCTGGAGGCGGTCGGGCACATGAGCGCCTACGACATGGCCGTCGGCGTCGTCCGCCCCGGCGGCGTCATCAGCCGCGTCGGCGTGCCGCAGTACGAGCAGGCCCCGATCGGGTTCGGCAGCCTGTTCGGCCACAACATCACCCTGACCGGCGGCCCCGCCCCGGTGCGCGCCTACATCGACGCACTGCTGCCCGCCGTGCTGGACGGCACCGTCGACCCGGGTAAGGTCTTCGACCTCACCATCGGCCTGGAGCAGACGCCCGACGGCTACCGCGCCATGGACCGCCGCGAAGCCCTCAAAACCCTCATCCGCCTCTGACCGCTCCCCGGACGACCTCACCCCGCCCGTCCGCGACCACCGCGACGAAGCCCCGGAAGCGGACGACCGACTACCGACAGCACCGGAGGACGACGTGGAGATCCTGCCCCGGCAGCCCAGCACGAAGGGCCCGGCGGAGATGTTCACCGGCGACGTGTGGTTCGACGTCCTCGCCAAGGGCGAACAACCCTCGCGGATGAGGGTGAACAACGTCCGCTTCGCCCCCGGCGCCCGCACCGCCCGGCACCGCCACGCGGTCGGCCGGACCCTGCACGTCACCGAGGGCGTCGGCCTGGTGCAGTCGCGCGGCGGCGAGGTCGTCGAGATCCGCCCCGGACACCGGCGCCTGTTCCTCGACCACCGCGACCCGGCCGTGGTCGACCAACCGGGCACGGTCCGCCTGACCGACTGATCAGGCCACCGCGCGGGACGGCGGCACGGCCACGAGAGGGCTGCCGGGCACCCCCCGGATGCCAAGGGCCCGTCCTGGCGGGCGATCGAGCCGTTGCCACCCGCGTCGGGCGTGGAGGGGCGTCCGCGCCGCCGCCGTCACGACGGGTGGAGGCGCTCCAGCGTGAACAGGTTGTCGGTCGGGTCGACGGTCGCGTACAGCAGCGCGCCGGGCCGGAACTCCGGGTCGGGGC
>NZ_JBPKJK010000219.1:0-12443 GCF_051756985.1 Saccharothrix sabaoui | reverse complement strand
TTCAAGGGGCGGGAGGAGCTCGAACGGCTCTACGCCGACCTGGAGCCCGCGAGGGGCACGATCACCTACTGCTGGGTGGGCGCGCGATCGGCGCACAGCTGGTTCGTGCTGCGTGAACTGCTGGGACGCCCGGACGTCAGGAACTACGACGGTTCCTGGGCGGAGTACGGATCGCTGATCGGGGTACCGGTCGAGCGCACCCATCGAGGGCGGAACCGGTGACGACGGGACGACTGCACGGCAAGGTGGCGCTGGTCACCGGCGCGAGTTCGGGCATCGGGGAAGCCGCGGCCAAGGTGCTGGCGGCGCAGGGCGCCCGTGTCGTGCTCGCGGCCCGGCGGACCGACGAGCTCGACCGAGTGGCGAAGGAGATCGAGGAGGCCGGTGGTGCCGCGGTCGCGGTGCGCGCCGACGTGCAGGTGGACGACGACCTGGCGCGCGCGGTGCACGCGGCTCGGGAGCACTTCGGCGGCTTGGACATCGCGTTCAACAACGCAGGTTCGCTCGGTACCCCGGGCATGGTCGCCGATCAGACGCCCGACACCTGGAGCGCGACCATCGCCACCGTGCTGACCAGCACGTTCCTCTCGATGCGGCACGAGATCCCGGCGATGCTCGAACGAGGGGGCGGGACGATCGTCAACAACGCCTCCCAACTGGGCCTGGTCGGCCTCGGCATGGGCGTGAGCCCCTACGTGGCGGGCAAGCACGGGGTCATCGGCCTGACCAAGGCGGCGGCCCTGGAGTACGCGCCGCGCAACATCCGGGTCAACGCGCTCGCGCTCGCCTCGGTGGACACGCCGATGTACCGCGGGTCGGTGGGCGGTGACGAGGAGATGGCGGGCCTGTTCCGCTCCATGCACCCGCTGGGGCGCATCGCCACCGCGGAGGAAGCCGCCTCGGCGGTGGCCTACCTCGCCGCGGACGAGGCCGCCTTCTTCACCGGGTCCGTGCTGGTCATGGACGGCGGGTGGACAGCGCGGTGAAAGCCACCCCGGTCCTGGCCGGCACCCTGCCGGGCGTCGTCGGCGCGGACCTGCGCGTGCCGCTGGTCACCGGGGCTAGCGTGCCGTACGCGAACCTCGACTACGCCGCCAGCACGCCGTGCCTGGTGGACGTGCGCCTCGCGGTGGAACGACTGCTGCCCTGGTACAGCAGCGTGCACCGCGGGGCGGGGTTCACCTCGCAGGTCTCCACGCGGGTCTACGAACGGGCGCGCGCGTCGGTCCGCGGGTTCGTCGGCGCCCGGCCGGACGCCACCGTGCTGTTCACGCGCAACACCACCGACGCGCTCAACCTGCTCGGGCACGCCCTACCGGGGGGCACGACGGTCTTCAGGTTCTCGACCGATCACCACGCCGCCCTGCTCCCGTGGCGGCGCGCGCGAGTGTGCCGCCTGGGGATGCCCACCGGGGCGGTGGACGCGGTCTCGCGCCTGGAGGAGGCGCTGGCCGCCGCGCCGCGCGGACCCAAGCTCGTGGTGATCACCGGGGCGTCGAACGTGACCGGCGAGGTGTGGCCGGTGGCGCGGTTGGTCGAGGTGGCGCGCTCGCACGGCGCCCGCACCGTCCTCGACGCCGCCCAGTTGGCCGCGCACGGACCGATCGACGCCACCGGTTGGGGCCTGGACTGGGTCGCCCTGTCCGGGCACAAGCTGTACGCGCCGTTCGGCGCCGGCGTGCTGGTCGGCAGCCGCGACTGGCTGGCCGCCGCCGAGCCGTACCTGCTCGGCGGCGGCGCCACCGCGCTGGTGGCGGAGGAAGGGGGCGTGGAGAGCGTCACCTGGTCGGGGCTGCCGCACCGGCACGAGGGCGGCACCCCCAACGTGGTGGGCGCCCACGCGCTCGCGGTCGCCTGCGACACGGTGTCGACCGTCGGTTGGAGCGCGATCACCGCGCACGAGCAGCAACTCGCGATCAGGCTGCGGCAGGGCATCGCCGAGATCCCCGGCGTGCGCCAACTCCGGATGTGGGACGGTGACCACCCGCGCCTGGGTGTGGTGTCGTTCAGCGTCGACGCGCCGGCGGACCCCCGGCTGGTGGCCGCCGCGCTGGCCGCCGAGCACGGCATCGGCGTCCGCGACGGTGCTTTCTGCGCCCACCAGGCGGTGCGGGCCATGGTGCGCGACACGAGCGGCGGGAACCCCGGCCGGGCGCTGCGGGCCAGCATCGGGATCGGCACCACGACCGAGCACGTCGACCGGTTCCTCGACGCGTTGCGCGACATCGTTGAGACCGGCCCCCGGTGGAGGTACCGGGAACAGGCACACGGGTGGGCGCCGGTACCCGATCCGCGGCCGTCGCCCGAGTTCTTGAGCTGACGAAGGATGGGGATGTCCGGGAAGTTCGGTGTGATGCTCTACCCCGACCAGCCGTTCGACACGCTGGTCGAGAGGTTCCGGTGGTTGGAGGACCTCGGGTTCGACCAGGTCTTCGTCCCGGACCACAGCGGTGACCTCCGGGACCGGCGCAACACCTGGCACGACAGCTGGGCGGTGCTCGCCGCCGCCGCGGTGAGCACCCGGCGGGTCCGGATCGGCACGCTCGTCGCCAATCAGGTCCTGCGCCCGCCGGCGCACCTGGCGAGGCAGGCGGTCGCGATCGACCACCTGTCCGGGGGGCGTCTGGAGCTGGGCATCGGCGCGGGCCTGTTCGACTGGGACCACTACAGCGTCGGGGAGCGACCCTGGTCTCCGAGGGAGCGGATGGTCCGCTTCGCGGACTACGTGACGATCGTGGACGGGCTGCTCCGCGCGACCGGTCCGACCTACAGCCACTCCGGTTCCAAGTTGTGGGTGAAGGACGTCGCGACCGCGCCGGGCCCGGTGCAGTCACCGCGACCGCCGATCACCCTCGGCGGGCAGTCGCCCACCGTGCTGCGGGTCGCCGCGGAACTGGCCGACGTCTGGAACACCCACGGCCCGCCCGGCGCGACCGCCGAGGAGGTCCTGCGCGCCACCGCCGCGCAGACCCGCACCATCGACCGCATCGCCGCCGACGCCGGTCGCGACCCGGCGCTGATCAGGCGCTCGTACACCATCTTCGGACCGTGGGACCCGAAGTGGGGGAGACACGGTTACGAGGAGGTCTTCGACCGGTTCGGTCGGTTGGGCATCACCGACTTCGTGCTCGACTGGCCCGGTGAGGACCACCGGAACGAGTTCGAGCGCGTTGCCCGCGAGCTCATCCCGAGCCTTCGCGAGTAACAGCGGTATCAGCACCAAGGGGGAACAGTGGTATCGCGAGGAACGGCATTACCGCAGGGAACGGCGTCACCGGCGGGGGAGTCGCCGGTGGTGGCCGGACGAGGGGGGACCGCTCGGACGACCGCGGTGACCAGGGAGGACCCCAGGTACGCGTACCTGGTCAGCGGGCTCAACCAGCGCTACGTCGGCACACCGGAGTCCGTGCACGTCGTCGGCTCGACCGAGGAGGTCGTCGCCGTCGTGCAGGACGCGGTCGACCGGGGCAAGCGCATCGCCGTGCGGTCGAGCGGGCACTGCTACGAGGACTTCATCTTCAACCCCGAGGTCCAGGTCGTGCTCGACATGTCGCGGATGGACGACGTGTGCTTCGACCCGCACCGGCGCGCTGTCGCCGTCCAGGCCGGCGCCACGATCCTCAGGACGTACCAGACGACCTACTCGGAGTGGGGGGTCGTCGTACCCGCCGGGTTCTGCTACTCGGTGGCCATGGGCGGCCACGTGAGCGGGGGAGCATGGGGACCGCTGTGCCGGCAGCACGGTCTCGTCGTCGACCACCTGTACGCGGTGGAGGTCGTCGTGGTCGATGCCCGGGGCCGTGCCCGCGCGGTGATCGCCACGCGGGACCGGGACGACCCGAACCGCGACCTGTGGTGGGCGCACACCGGTGGCGGGGGCGGCAACTTCGGCGTGGTCACGCGCTACTGGTTCCGCACCCCGGGCGCGACCGGTCACGACCCGAGCCGGCTGCTGCCCCGGCCGCCGGCCGAGTTGCTGGTCAGCGCGCTCAGCTGGTCGTGGGACGACCTGAGCCGCACCCAGTTCGACCGCCTGACCCGCAACTACGCCGACTGGCACGTGGAGAACAAGGCCCCGGACAACCCCGCCCGCGCCCTGATCAGCCAGCTCGTCCTCACGCACCGGTCGGCGGGGCGACTGGGGATGCTCGCGCTGGTGGACGCGTCGGCGCCGGGGGCCGAGCGGATGCTGTCGGACTACGTGGACCGGGTGGGCAGCGGCGTGACCGCCACGCCGAGCGCCCTGGTCGCGCCGCTGGGCGACCTGCCGGCGATGCCGCAGTTCGCGCAGGCCCGGAGACAACCCTGGTTGCAGGCGATCCGGATGATCGGGACGACGAACAGCACGTTGAACGACCCGACCCTGCGCGCCGAGTACAAGTCGGCGTTCATGCGGGGGACCTTCCCGGACGACCAACTCCGGGCGCTGTTCGACCACCTGGCGCGGGAGGACTACGCCAACCCCACCGCCGCGGTGCAGCTGACGTCCTACGGGGGGCGCATCAACTCGGTCGCCCCCGGCGCCACGGCCTCCGTGCACCGCGACTCGGCGTTCAAGCTGCAGTGGCAGGTGTTCTGGGGCGACCCGGCCGACGACGACGAGAACACGGGCTGGGCCAGGGACTCCTACGCGGCCGTGTACGCGGGCACCGGCGGTGTGCCGGTGCCCGACGACGTGACCGACGGGTGCTACGTGAACTACCCGGACGTCGACCTCGGGGACCCACGGTTCAACACCTCCGGCGTGCCGTGGCACTTCCTGTACTACAAGGAGAACTACGCCCGGTTGCAGGACGTCAAGCGCCGGTGGGACCCGCGCGACACGTTCCGGCACGGCCAGTCCGTCCGGCTGCCCTGATCCGGCCGGCGCCGGTCACCCCCGTGTCGCCGCGGGGGTGACCGGCGCCCGGTGCACGCCGGGAACGGGTGACGCCGGTGCGGTGCCGAAAACCGGGGCCCGGGCGTGCCGCCGGTCGGCTCAGGGGGTGCCGGGGGACAGGACCTCGTAGGGCAGCGTCGTCGCGCTCGTGCCGCGGTTGCGGGCGAGGGTGAAGGCACCGTGGGCGCTCGCCACGCCCCGGGCGTCACGCCACTCGACGAAGCGCAGCTCGTCCACGTCCACCCACGCGGGCTGGGCGGAGGAGCCGGTCACCTTCAGGTACGGCATCACCATGTTGCCCGTCGACGGTCCGCTGTCCAGCTCGGGCACGGTCAGGTCGACGACCACCCGGTGCCACCGGCCGTCCGCGGGGACGTCCACCGGCCTGGTGAGGGTCGCCACGACCTCCGAGGTGGGGTCCTCGGCGGGGTTGCTGTCGTCGAAGTGGTAGATGTCGAAGCGGACCTCCGCGGTCGCGGTGGAGGAGCGGCGGACCTCGGTGACCAGGGAGTAGGACGGTTCGGGGTCGGTGGGGACGGCCTTGCCGCCCTTGTCCTCGTAGGCCCGGTGGCGGGGCAGGGGGATGCGGGCGATCGGCCTGCTCTGCACCGAGTCGCCGTCGCGCACCTCCAGGCGCAGGGCGCGCAGGCCCTGCGCGGCGTCACCCGGGCGGGTGCCCTCGCGCTTGCTGTTCACGCTCCAGTGCACGGCTTCGCTGACGGCTGCGTCGGCGGTCTCGTCCTCGAAGTGGCCCCAGCCGTAGAGGTCGCGCCCGATGTCCATGGCGTCGCCGCCGGTCGGTTTGACGAGCTCCGACGCCGTCACGGGGAGGTCCACCACCGCGCCGGGCGCCACGTCCTGCTCCTGGGCGCGGCGGGCGGGGGCACCGGTGACCAGGCGGCCGGTGTGCCGCTCCAGGACCAGTTGCGCCGGTGTGCCGCCCCCGTTCGGGCGGGTGCGGACGGCGCCGGTGTCGTCGCGGTAGGACTCCAGCGGCAGCGTGCTGCGCTCCCACACGCGGGCGAGGACGCGTTCGGCGGCGGAGTCGGTGACCGGCACGGGCTTGTAGTCCACCAGTTCGAGCGGGAAGAGCCTGGCCTCCAGCAGGGTGTCGCCCTCCCACACGGTGCGCAGGAACGCGCTGGCGAAGGTGGCCAGGAAGTTCTGCTCGAACACGAAGTTGCCGAGGCTGTAGGCGATCAGCTTGCCCCTGTACCACTCGACCCCCTGGAGCACGTGCGGGTGGTGGGCGACCACGACGTCCGCGCCCGCGTCGATCGCCTTGCGGGCGATGTCGCGCATGTTGTCCGACGCCGCTTCCTGGAACTGGAAACCGGCGTGCACCTGGACCATCACCAGCGGGGACGTCGCCGCGGCCTGCTTGATCCGCTCGGTCGACGCCTCGGCGTCCCACCGGGCCGCCCCGCCGTGGCCGCGTCGCGCCACCCAGTCCTGCACCTCGGGGTAGACGGCCGCCAGCGACGCCCACATGCCGGCCACCTGCTCGTCGGACGCGCGTTCCTCGGCCGCGCTGAACCGCTCCCACGCCTCGCGGACGCGGCGCGGCGCGGACGGCACGCCCGCGGCCGGGTAGCCCCACGTCCTGGTGTCGTACTGCCACCGGTCCGACTCCGCGACGTCGTCGGGTCGTCGCGCGCTCGCGGCGGGGAAGCTCTCGTTGACGAACGAACCGTCCACGCTGGTGTAGGCCAGCACGGAGACGCCCGTGCCGGCGACCTCGCGCCGGTGCGGCTCGGTGGCCTCGGTGGCGTCGGCACCGGCGCCCACGGTGGCGATGCCCGCGCCGGACAGGGCGGCGCGCGTGTCGGCCACGCCGGCGTCGAGCAGGTCGCGGGAGTGGTTGTTGGCCAGCACCGCGAGGTCCGTGGACAACGCGCGCAGGCCCGCCACGGTGGGGCCGGCGGACTGGAGGATGTAGCGCTTGCCCGGGTAGGCGGCACCCGCGGGCTTGTCGCTGATGACCGTCTCCACGTTGGCGGTGCGGAAGTCGGCGGCGGCGAAGGCGGGCGCGATGGCGGACACCACGTCCTCCGCGCCGGCCGCGGCGTCGTCGGCGGGGATCAGCGGCTCCGCGCGCCCGCTGGACTCCTCCTGGGCCGGTGTTGCGTAGCGCCTGCCGAACATCACGTCGCCCGCCGAGTGGACGGCGAACCTGCCGCCACTACGGGAGAACAGCGTCACGTCGACCTCCTTGCCGGAGTCCGACCAGCCCAGCGGGACGGGTTCGGCCAGGTGGCCGTCCGCGGTCACGACGGCCGTGGCGGGTCCGGGCAGCTCGGGTGCCTCGACCACGCCGTCGTCGTCGGAGGTCAGCGCGACCGGGGTGCCCAGCGGTGAGTGCACGGTGACGGTGGCCCCCTCCAGCGGTTCGCCGGACTCGTCGAGGACCTTGAGCCGCACGGCGATGCTGCTGCCGCCCGCGGGGCGGAGGCAGCCGTCGCAGTCGGTGTCGCTGACCGCGTGGACCACGGCTCCCGCGGCCACGGCCAAGACGAGGGGGATGGCGACCCACGGCCACCGGTGTCTCAACGTGCCGATGATGCCCACAGCAGATAACCCTTTCGTGGTAACGAGAAAACGCTCGGGTGTCGAGGAGTCGAGGAGTCGAGGAGTCGGGGAGTCGGGGAGTCGGGGGTGTCAGCGGTCCAGGGCCCGCCCGAGGGCGCGGACGACGGGTTCCCAGCGGTCGGGGGAGTCCCGGGTGGTGCGGTTGACCTCGACGTGCGCGAAGAACGCGTCGTGCTCCGCGGCGGTGACGCCCTGCCGGTTGCGGGTGCCCTCCAGGTCGCCGCAGTCGCGCGCCCACGCCCGGCACACGCGCAGCCGTTCGTCCAGGGCGTCGGCGACCTCCTCCAGCAGGGGGTCCTCCCGCGCCGCGCCGGGGGAGAGCACGAGGTCCGCCCCCGGGAGGCTGGCGTCGTCGAAGCCGTGCAGCTGCACCTGCGGCACGCGGTCGCGCGAGTGCCGCTCGGCCGCGGCGTGGAACATCGTGTCCGCGCGGTGCGCCGCGTCGCCCGCCCCGTTCGCCGCGCGGCGGTGCGTGCCCGCGACGGAGAGCACGGCGCCGGGCACGCGGCGGAACAGGTCCAGGCCGATCTCCGCGGTGCGCAGGTCGTTGGCGGGGTGGGGGACCTGCACGGCGACGCGCACCGGCCGGGACAGGTCCACCACGTACAGGCCCCACCCGCGCTCGGTGTCGGACCCGGTGGTCGCGAGGGCGTAGGGGCGGCCGGTGCCCTCGTCCACGGCGCGCGCCACGGCGAACCCGAGGGACCGCAGGGCGTCGTCCGCGCCGGACGGGGTGGCGCCGAGGTCCGCGAGCGCCTCGGCGAACGCCCGCCGCTGCTCGGGCGCCGGCGGTCGGTAGGGCGCGTCCTCGCGCGGTGCGCCGGCGAAGGCGGTGACCCGTTCGGCGATCCCCGCGCCCGGGTCGACCGTCGGCGGCGCATCGTCGGAAATGCCGTTCGCGTAACAGCCGGCGAGCGAGATGCTGATCACGGCGAGAAAAAACGGGAAGCGACGCGGTAATAGAATATTGCTCACCTATGGTAACCGGTTTTGCTCGTTCGACGCACCGTTGAACTCCATCGGACTAGGTGTTGACGACTTCCGTGGTGCACAATCTACGGGCTGTATCAACGGGGGTAGCGCGATCGGGGGCGCGCCCTTCTCCTTACGGGTGATGGGTCGGAGAATTTTTCGTGCGCCACAAAAAAGTTACCGTCGGTGACGTCCGGGTGCGTCGCCTTCAGGAGCAATTACCGGAAACGGCGTTTCCCGCGACTGTCCGCTCACTTCCCGCGCTGCTTCTCGTCCTGCTCCTGGCGCTGGCCGCGACCACCGGCGTGCTGCTGAGCACGAGCGGCGACGACGAGGTGCCGGCCGCGTTCCTCGACTCCCAGCAGGAGATCGCGCTCGGCGCGGCCCGCTCCATCGGGGCGGCGGCGAACCAGGGCCTGGCCGAGCTGCGGACCGCGTCCGTCAACGCCGCCGGCGGAGCCGACCAGGTGCTGGACGCGCTGCTGCGCAACCGCAGGTGGCGCGGCGCGGCGGTGCTCGCCGACCCCGGCCGCTCGCTGCTGGCCGCACGCGGCGAACAGGTCCCGGTCCAGTCGGTCCCGGCGGCGGTCGAGGGCGCGGTGGTGACCTCCGCGGTCGCCCCCGGCGGTGAACCCGTCCTCCTCGTCACCGCCGAACTGCCCGGCGGGCGGCTGCTCACCGCGACGACGGCCGTGCGGCTGCCGGAACCGGACGCCGACGACACCCTCGGCCAGTCCTTCCTGATCACCACCCTCGCCGGCCGGGTCGTCGCCGCGACGGGCCCGCTGGCGCAGGGCCGCACCCCGGACGTCGAACGCCTCGTCACCGAGGCCGCCGAGGCGTCCACCGCCGGCGCCGGCGTGCTGCTCGGCGCGCCGGGCGAGCGCGGCCGGCGGACCTACGCCCACGTGCGGGTCGCCCCGTCGAGCAGCCCCGAGAGCCTCGACCTGGCCGTGGTCGCGGTCGCCGACGGCCCGCTGCACAGCGGCTCGCCGGGCACCTCGGGGATCGTCCCCGCCGTGCTCCTGGCGCTGCTGGCCGTCGTCGGGTTCGTGGTCGTGCGCCGCGTGCTCACCGGACCCGTCCTCGCCGTGCGCGCCGACCTGCTCTCCCTCGCCTCCGGGAACCTGGACACCGCCGTCCGTCCCGCCCGGACCGCCGAGGTGGCCCGCGTCGTCGCCGCGGCCGAGCTGTGCCTGGACCGCCTGACCGGCGGGAGCGGCGACGGCCGGCCGGTCACCGGGCGCCGCGTCACCGCCCGCGCCACCGCGGGCGTGCTGGCCCTCTCGGTCTTCGCCTGGTCCGCGGGCATGCTCGTGGCCTTCCGGCCCGCCGAGGTGGACATCCCCGCCGGCGTCGTCGCCGGCCTGCGCGCCCAGACGGCCAAGGCCACCGACGCCCTGCGCCGCAGCATGAACGACGGCCTGGCCGACCTCTCCGCCGTCGCCGCCGGCGCGGGCACCCCGGAAGCGCTGCGGGCGGCGCTGGAGCAGGTGATGGCCGACCAGACCCGCTACCGCAGCCTCTACCTCGTGGACCGCTCCGGGCGGTCCGGCGAGCCCGTCGGGCGCCCGCCGCTGCGCATCGGCGAACCCCCGGCGACCGGGGCGGGCCTGCGCCAGCAGAACCAGGCGGGCCGCGTGCCGGTGATCTTCGCCGAGGTCCCGCTGGAGGGCGGCTCCACGCTGATCGGCGAGTTCGACCTGGAGCACCTCGGCACCCTGCTGGGCCACGTGCCCGGCCACGCCCGCCTGGTCGACGGCGACTTCCGCACCATCAGCGCCACGGACGGTTTCATCGCGTTCGAGCAGGTCACCGACCCGGCGCTGCGGGACGGCGCCACCCGCGCCCAGCGCGGCGGCCCGGTCGGCGACGTCCAGCCCGGCGAGGACGGCCCCGGTGTCGTCTCCGCCGCCGCCGTGCTCGGCGGCGAGGTCGGCCGGCTCGGCTGGACCGTGGTGTCGGAGAAGCCCGGCGCCGAACTCGCCCTGCCCGTCAACGACGTCCGCCGCCACGCGAAGCTGGTCGCGCTGATCGCCGCGCTCATCGCGCTGTTCGGCTACGGCTGGCTGCTGTTCTCCGTGCTCGGCCCGCTGCGCCGGGTCTCCCGCGCCGCGGACGCCCTCGTGCGCGGCGACCTCAAGTCGGTCATCTACCCCCAGCGGCACGACGAGGTCGGCACCATCGCCTCGTGCCTGGAGATCTGCCGGCAGGCGGTGACCCAGGGCCCCGACCGCCTCGGCGAGGTGCGCCGGCCGAAGGGCGCGGCCACCGACCCCACCCAGTTCCTCAAGCCGGTGGAGAAGCCCGCGGCGCACACCCCGCCGCCCCGCCGGCCCGCCCGGCGCGCCGACGTCCGCACTGATGCCCGCACTGATGCCCGTGCCGACGCCCGCACTGATGCCCGCGCCGATGTGCGCGCGGCCTCCCGCACGCCCCGCGACCGGGTCGGGAAGGGCTCGGCGTGACCTACCTCTACGTCGTCTTCGTCCTCCTCACGGGCGGCATGTTCATCGCGGGCGTGGCCGAGCAGCGCAAGCACCTCGCCGAGCTGAACAGCATCGAGCACCGGGTCCTGGTCAACGGCATCCGCGGCAAGAGCTCCATCACCCGCCTGTGCGCGGGCGCGCTGCGCGGCGGGGGACTGGTCACCACGGCCAAGACCACCGGCACGGCCGCCCGCTTCATCCACCCCGACGGCAGCGAGGAACCCGTCTACCGCAAGTGGGGCATCGCCAACGTCGTCGAGCAGATCGGCATCGTGCGCCGCGCCGCCGCCTACCGGTCCGACGCGCTGGTGATCGAGTGCATGGCGGTCATGCCCGACCTCCAGGAGATCAACCAGAGCAAGCTGATCCGCTCCACCATCGGCGTGCTGTGCAACGTCCGCGAGGACCACCTCGCCGAGATGGGCCCCACCCTCGACGACGTCGCCCGCTCGTTGAGCCGCTCCATGCCCGTCGGCGGGGTGTGCGTGACGGCCGAGGTGGACCGGCTGCACATCCTGGAGAAGGAGGCGGCCAGGCGGGACTGCGAGCTGATCGCGGTCGACCCGGAGTCGGTCACCGACGAGGACATGGCGGGCTTCACCTGGGTCACCTTCAAGGAGAACGTCGCCATCGCGCTCAAGGTCGCCGAGCTGCTGGGCGTGAACCGGCGCTCGGCGCTGACGGGCATGTGGTCGGCCCCACCGGACCCGGGCGTGCTGTCCGTGCACACCCGCGTCGCGGGCGACAAGCGGATCAAGCTGGCCAACGTCTTCGCCGCCAACGACCCCGAGTCCACCCTGATGAACATCGAGCGGTTGCTGGAGCAGGGTTCCATCAGCCGCCCCCTGCACGTGGTCATCAACTGCCGGCCGGACCGCGTGGAGCGCAACCAGCAGATGGGCGCCCTGGTGGCGCGCATCGACCCCGACCGGGTCGTGCTCATCGGCGAACCGACCCGCAGCGCGCTGTCCACTGTGGACGAGCAGTGGCGCGACCGGGTGACCGACCTCGGCGGGGCGCGGAGCCCGCAGGAGCTGCTGGACGCCGTCCTGGCCGAGATCGAGTCGACCGCGTCACTCGTGGCCATCGGCAACATCCACGGCCAGGGCGAGGTGTTCCTGGAAGCGGTCGAGCACCTGGAGGAACCGCCGGCGGACGAGGTGCCGGACGCGGGGGGCGAACCCGTCGCGCGACCGGCGGCCCGACCCGCGCCGGTCGCCGACACCCCGTCCGTTCGCACCGCCCGCCCGGTCCCGCCCCGGCCCGTCCCGCCCGGCTCCGTTCAACCCGGCCCCGTCCCGCCGCGACCCGTCCCGGCCGGGGCCGGCGGGGCGCGGCCGGCACCGGGGAGGCCACCGCACCCCGTCCCGCCGCGCGGGACGGGTGACGCCGCACGGCCGTCCCGACCGGCGGGACAGGAACCCCCGGCGCGTCCCCGTGCGACCGAGCACCGGGTGCCCGCGGACCGGCCGCGCCGCGCCGCGTCGGCCGAGACGCGGTTCATCGACCCGGCG
>NZ_JBPKJK010000218.1:0-12570 GCF_051756985.1 Saccharothrix sabaoui | reverse complement strand
GGCGTCGGCCAGCACTGCCATGCGCTCGGTCACGGGTGCGCCCCGACGCGGGCCGCGATCACCACACCACACCTCGGAGGCGGTGCGGCGGGGTCCCGGGGAGACCTGTCACGACCGTCTCGGAGCCGGTGGCGGGACTTGAACCCGCAACCTTTCGCTTACAAGGCGAGTGCTCTGCCAATTGAGCTACACCGGCACGGCCCGGAGGCCGGGAACATCGTAAGCGCCCGCACGGGGTGCCACCTGCGGCGAACGGTCTGCTCACGGTGGGACCGGGTTGGTCCGTCCGGAGTGCGCGGGTACCGTCCGGGTGGTCTTGCCGGACGGCATAACGCCTGGCCAGCGGTATCAACAGTAATGAACGGACAGTGATCAACTCACCCGCTCTGGGTACCCCGACCGGGGGTGGCGCATGACACAGCCCCAAATTTGCCGCGGTCGGGCGTGGCGGGCACCTCGCCCCGCACCCCGCGTCGGTGGGGCGCGGACGGCCGTGGAGCGGGGCGGCGGACGTCTCCCGGGTGAACATCCGGGTCACCCGGAGCGCACCCGAACGGGTCGGCCGCGGCGCGCTCCCGCAGGTGAGGCCCTGAGCACCGGGTTTCCACGTGAGAAGGCTCACCTGATTGACTTTCGTCAAGTCAACACAGTGTGACGGGACCGACGACAGGGCATCCAACCTGCGCGTTCCCACTAACCTTCGACGTGGGCGAGACGAATCCCTGAGGAGGCGCTACCCGGTGAGCAGCAGCATCGGCGAGAACGGCGCGGAGTTCCTGGTCGTGGCCAACCGCCTCCCGGTAGACCTGGAGCGCCTGCCCGACGGCACCCAGCGCTGGAAGCACAGCCCCGGCGGCCTGGTGAGCGCCCTGGAGCCCTTCCTGCGCACGCGCAGCGGCGCGTGGATCGGCTGGCCGGGCATCGCGGACGCGGAGGTGGAGGCGTTCGAGGAGGACGGCCTCCAGCTGCACCCGGTGTCGCTCAGCGCCTCCGAGGTGGCCGACTACTACGAGGGCTTCTCCAACGGCACGCTGTGGCCGCTCTACCACGACGTGGTGGCGCCGCCCGCGTTCCACCGGCACTGGTGGAACGCCTACGTGCGGGTGAACCAGCGCTTCGCCGACGTGACCGCGAAGGTCGCCGCCCACGGCGCGACGGTGTGGGTGCAGGACTACCAGCTCCAACTGGTGCCCGCGATGCTCCGCGAGCTGCGCCCCGACCTGCGCATCGGCTTCTTCCTGCACATCCCGTTCCCGCCGGTCGAGCTGTTCATGCAGCTGCCGTGGCGCACCGAGATCATCCGCGGCCTGCTCGGCGCGGACCTGGTGGGCTTCCACCGGCCCGGCGGCGCGCAGAACTTCCTGTGGCTGGCCCGGCGCCTGGTGGGCCTGGAGCCCAGCCGCGGCGCGGTCGGCGTGCGCACCCGGCCGGGTGTCGTGCAGGTCGGCGACCGCACGGTCCGGGTCGGCGCGTTCCCGATTTCGATCGACTCCGCGGGACTCGACGCGCTCGCCCGCGACAAAGAGGTGCAAAAGCACGCGAGGCAAATTCGGGAAGACCTCGGGAACCCGAAGAAGATCCTGCTCGGCGTCGACCGCCTCGACTACACCAAGGGCATCGACGTGCGCCTGCGCGCCCTGCACGAACTGCTCGCCGACGGCCGGATCGACCCGACCGAGGTGACCATGGTCCAGCTCGCCACGCCGAGCCGCGAGCGCGTCGAGCACTACAAGCAGATGCGCGGCGAGATCGAGCAGGCGGTCGGCCGGATCAACGGCGAGTTCTCCACCGTCGGCCACCCCGTGGTCCACTACCTGCACCAATCGGTCAACAAGCGGGAGCTGACGGCGTTCATGTCGGCCGCCGACGTCATGGTGGTCACCCCGGTGCGCGACGGCATGAACCTCGTGTGCAAGGAGTACGTGGCGACGCGCTACGACCTCGGCGGCGCGCTCGTCCTCTCCGAGTTCGCGGGCGCGGCGGCCGAGTTGACGAGCGCGTTCCTGGTCAACCCGCACGATCTCGACGGGGTCAAGAACGCGCTCGAATCCGCCCTCACGCTCGATCCGGCGGAAGGCCGCCGTAGGATGCGCGCGCTGCGGCGCCAAGTTCTGACACACGACGTAGACCGATGGGCGCGATCGTTCCTCGACGCACTGGGCACGCAGACCGCGATCTGAATCAGTTCAGACCACACCACCGACCTGTCCCACCGAGCATTTGAGGAGGGGCGTTGACCGCCGAGGCCCTCCCCGCCGAACTTCGTCGTGCGATCGTTCAGCTGGCGCGCACACCGCGCCTGCTGGTCGCCTGCGACTACGACGGGACATTGGCTCCGATCGTGGCGAACCCGGAAGACGCGCGCCCGCTGCCCGAGTCGGTGGGCGCGCTGCGCTCGCTGGCCGGTCTGCACGAGACGACGACCGCGGTGATCTCCGGGCGCGCGCTGCGCGACCTGGCGACGCTGTCCCGCCTGCCGTCCGAGGTGCACCTGGTCGGCTCGCACGGCTCGGAGTTCGACGTCGGGTTCGTGCACGCGCTCGACAGCGAGGCGCGCGCGCTGCACCGCCGTCTGGAAACAGCATTGGAAGAGGTCGTCGCCGGGAACGAGGGCGTCGGGCTCGAAGTGAAACCCGCGAGCATCGCGGTGCACGTGCGGCGTGCCGACCCCGCCGTGGGGGAGCGGGTTCTGGACGCCGTGCGCACCGGTCCCGCCACCTGGGACGGTGTGCAGGTCACCGAGGGCAAGGCCGTGATCGAGCTGGCCGTGGTGCAGACGGACAAGGGCCACGCGCTCGACGTCCTGCGGCACCGCGCGTCGGCCACCGCGGCGGTGTTCGTCGGCGACGACGTGACCGACGAGAAGGCGTTCGCCCGGCTGTCCGGGCCGGACGTGGGCATCAAGGTCGGCGACGGCGAGTCGCTGGCCGAGTACCTCGTCGGGGACCCGCACGACGTGGCCACGGTGCTGGCGTTCCTGCTGGAGGAGCGCCGGGCGTGGCTGCACGGCGACCAGGCCGTGCCGATCGAGCGGCTGACCATGCTCGCCAACGAGCGGTCCGTGGCGCTGCTCACCCCCGACGCGCGGGTGAACTGGCTGTGCCACCCCGAGCCGGACTCGGCGGCGGTGTTCGCCGACCTGCTCGGCGGCCCCGCCGCCGGGCACTTCTCGATCAAGCCCGAGCACGGGTCGCTGCCCCTGGGCCAGCGCTACGTGCCCGGCACGATGATCGTGGAGACCCGCTGGTCGCGGCTGCTGGTCACCGACTACCTGGACCACGACCTGGCCTCGCACCGCACCGACCTGGTGCGGCGCATCTCCGGCTCGACCAACGCGGTGATCACCTTCGCGCCGCGCCCGGAGTTCGGGCAGGTCCCGGTCAGGCTGCTGCGCGAGCGCGACGGCCTGCGCGTGGTCGGCACCTCCGACCCGATGGTGCTGCGCTCGCCGGGCGTGGACTGGCAGATCACCAGCGACGGCCAGCAGGAGACCGCCACCGCGGTCGTCCGCCCCCGCGAGGGCGCGCCGATCCTGCTGGAGTTCCGCTGCGGCACGGACGACCTGTCCGAGGCCACCCTCGGCGAGGGCGAGCGCCGCGCGCGGGCGGGCTCGTTCTGGTCGGACTGGGCGGCCACCCTCAAGGTGCCCGCCGTCGAGCCCGACCTGGTGCTGCGCTCCGCGCTGACCCTCAAGGGGCTGGTGCACCACGACACCGGCGCGATCATGGCCGCCGCGACCACCTCGCTCCCGGAGGAGCTGGGCGGCATCCGCAACTGGGACTACCGGTACTGCTGGCTGCGCGACGCCGCGCTGACCGCGCAGGCCCTGGTCTCGGTCGGCTCGCTCGGCGAGGCCGAGTCGTTCCTGGGCTGGGTGCACGGCGTGCTGGCCACGCTGCCCGGCCCGGAGCGGCTGCACCCGCTCTACACGCTCCAGGGCACCATGCTGGGCGCCGAGGCCGTCATCGACACCCTCCCGGGTTACGCCGGGTCACGTCCGGTGCGCGTCGGCAACCTCGCCAACCAGCAGGTCCAGCTCGACGTGTTCGGCCCGGTCGTGGACCTGGTGGTGCAGCTCGCCGCCGCGCGCGGCACGCTCACCGACCCCGACTGGGCGATGGTGCAGGCGATGGCCGAGGCGGTCGCCCGCCGCTGGCACGAGCCCGACCACGGCATCTGGGAGGAGCGGCACGCGCCGCGCCACCACGTGTACTCCAAGGTGATGTGCTGGGTCACGCTGGACCGGGCGGTGACCCTGGCCGAGACCTACGGCCGGGACGTCGACCCGTCGTGGCCCGTGCTGCGCGACACCATCTCCAACGACGTGCTCAAGCACGGGTGGAGCGAGGAGGCGCAGTCGTTCACCACGGCGTACGACGGCGACGACCTCGACGCCGCCTCGCTGCACGTCGGCCTGTCCGGCCTGATCGACCCCGCGGACGACCGCTTCCAGGCGACCGTGACGGCGATCGAGGCCGAGCTGCGCTCCGGGTCCACCGTCTACCGCTACCGGCGCGACGACGGCCTGCCCGGCGACGAGGGCGGCTTCCACCTGTGCGCCGCCTGGATGATCGAGGCGTACCTGCTCACCGGCCGCCGCACCGAGGCCGAGGAGCTGTTCGCCCAGATGGTCGACGCCGCCGGACCCACCGGCCTGCTGCCCGAGGAGTACGACCCCATCGCGGAGCGCTCCCTGGGCAACCACCCGCAGGCGTACAGCCACCTGGGCCTCATCCGCTGCGCCCAGCTGCTGGCGGCGTCCAAGTAGGTCCCGGCACGGCCCAGGCAGTCCCGGCACGGCACGAACGGCCCCCCACCCGCGCGGTGGGGGGCCGTTCGTCACTTCTTGAGCTTGAGCAGCTGGAGCGCCTCGAACAGGTCGTTGGCGACGAGCGCGCGGGTCTCGGCGGGCAGCTTCCCGGCGTCCGGCGGCACCAGGGCCTTGGTGTAGCCGAGCCGGGCCGCCTCGGTGAGCCGGCGGCCGACGCCGTTGACGCGGCGCAGCTCGCCGGACAGGCCGACCTCGCCCACGACGACCAGGTCGTGCGGCAGCGGGGTGTCCGTGGCCGCCGAGGCGACCGCCAGCGCCACCGCGAGGTCCACGGAGGGCTCGGTGAGCCGCATGCCGCCGACCGTGGCGGTGAACACGTCCTTGTTGCCCAGCGCGACCCGGCCGCGCTTCTCCAGCACGGCGAGCACCATGGCGAGGCGGGCCGAGTCCAGGCCGCTCACGGCCCGGCGCGGCGCGGGCAGGGCGGTCGGGGCGACCAGCGCCTGCACCTCGCCCAGCATCGGCCGCTTGCCCTCGACCACCACCGTGACCGCGGTGCCGGACACCGCCTGCTCCCGGCGGTTGAGGAACAGCCCGGACGGGTCGGGCACGCCCGCGATACCGTCGTCGCGCAGCTCGAAGCAGCCCACCTCGTCGGCCGCGCCGAACCGGTTCTTGATGCCGCGCAGCAGGCGGAGCGTGGAGTGGCGGTCGCCCTCGAACTGGAGCACGACGTCCACCAGGTGCTCCAGCACGCGGGGGCCGGCGACCGAGCCGTCCTTGGTGACGTGCCCCACCAGGACGATCGGCAGGCCGCGTTCCTTGGCGACCGCGATCAGGCCGGACGTGACCGCGCGGACCTGGCTGACTCCGCCGGGCGCGCCGTCCACGCTCGGCGAGGACATCGTCTGCACCGAGTCGACGATCAACATGCCGGGCTTGACGACGTCGACCTGCCCGAGCACCGCGGAGATGTCGCTCTCGGCGGCCAGGTAGATCTCGTCGTGCAGGTTCCCGGTCCGGTCGGCGCGCAGCCGCACCTGGCCCGCCGACTCCTCGCCGGTGACGTAGAGGCACCGGCTGCCCGCCAGCGCCCACTGGTGCGCCACCTCCAGCAGCAGCGTCGACTTGCCGACCCCGGGTTCACCCGCGAGGAGGACGACGGCACCCGGCACCAGGCCGCCGCCGAGCACCCGGTCCAGCTCGCCGACGCCCGTGGGGACGGCGCGGGCGGACTCGATGTCGACCTGCCCGATGGGCCGGGCCTCGCTGCTGGGCGTGCCGGCGAGGAAGCGCGTCGGAGCGGGGGCGCCGCGCTCCTCGACCGTGCCCCACGCCTGGCACTCGGGGCAGCGCCCGACCCACTTCGCCACCTCGTGCCCGCACTCGGCGCACCGGTAGGTCGGCTTGGCCGCACGCACTGTCTTAGCCACGGTGACGCAGGCTAGCCGCCACCTCCGACAGGTCCCGCCGGACCACCGGTCAGCGGGTGGGTGGCCGGTGGGCGGCCGGTGGACGGCAGGGCCGGTGGCCACCGGGCAGCAGGGCAGCGGCCAGCAGGGCAGCAGGCAGCAGGCAGCGGGCCACCGATCAGCCGGCGGCCGGGTAGTGCGCACCGGTCAGCGAGCCGCAGGTCAGCGAGCCACCGGACGACCGACCCCACCGGACCGCAGGTCGGCGAGCCACAGGACGGCGGCAGCCGCCCCGCGCGGACCCGGAATTGTCGGTGCCCGCCGGCAGAATAAAAAACAGGGGTCCCCTGGGCGGGGACCCCTGCGCAGCGTTCGCACCGGGCTCGACGCCCGGCCACCGCCGGCCTCAGTGCTCGGCCGGCGCGTCCTTGCGGGGCTCGGAGGTGGCGCCGATCGGCAGCTCCAGCGTGACCTCGCCCGCCTTCTCGAACAGGAACGTCACCCGCAGCGTCTCACCCGGCCGCAGCGCCTTCTTCAGGCCCTTCAGCACGATCCTGACCTGCCCCGGCTCGGCCGGCTCGGCCGACGACGGCTTCTTGCCCGACGTGGTCGGCGGGTTCGAGATCGACGTGTCGCGGGACACCGTGGTCGGCGTGGTCGACGCGCCGGCCGTGGGCGAACCGGTCGTCGTCACGGTGGCGCCGGACGCGGAACCCGCGGTCGACGGGGTGGAGCTGGACGCGGCCGAGCTGGAGGCCGCGGAACTGGACGCGGCGGAGCTGGACGCGGCCGAGCCCGAGGTCGGGGTGACCGACGCGGTCGGCTTCGCGGAGGACGTCTCGTCGTCCCCGGCGGTGCCCGGGTCGCCGCCGCCGAGGATGGACGAGCCGGCCTCCAGCTCGACGTCACCCTCGATCTGCGCGGGCTCGGCGGACTCGCTGGTCACGGCCAGCAGCCTGTCCGCCTCGAACCCGTTGTTGGCGATCACGACCACGATCGGGGCGTCCTCGCCCTCCTCGTACGCGCCGTGCTGCGCCGGGAACAGGAACTGGGCGTCCCGGACGGTGACGGTGCCCGCCTGGCCACTCGCCCCGTTCACCGCTGCGACCTGCTGGTCGGTCTGGGTGATCTGCCCTGCGCCGCAGCCTGCGGCGAACAGACCGAGGCCCGTCGCCAGCGCGGCCACGACGGCCAGGCGGCGAGGCGCTGCGGACTTCTGGTGTGCGCGACCCACGGCTGCTCGATCCCTCCCGAAGTGCTGACGAGGCGGGTCGTCCCCGGTAGTGACGGGTTCGACCACCAGTCGGTGAGCCTAACGGGGACCCGCCGACTCGGCGGCACGTGGTACCTCACAGGGGGTCGCGCTCGTCCACAGTGGAGCAAGATCGACCTCGGGCGTTGCACGTGCGGGGGTGGTTTGTCAACCCCCCGCGCGGCCCTGACCAGCGCTAACTGATCTCCGGACGCCGAAGAGGGGATTGCCCGTCGTGTTAGGATGGGGTTAGCGAAAGGGGCAGAGGACACATGGTTTTCAAGGTCGGAGAGACCGTCGTCTACCCGCACCACGGTGCCGCTCTCATCGAAGCAATCGAGACCCGTGTGATCAAGGGCGAGGAGAAGAAGTACCTCGTCCTCAAGGTCGCCCAGGGCGACCTCACGGTTCGCGTCCCCGCCGACAACGCCGAGATCGTGGGCGTGCGCGA
The DNA here is from genome assembly GCF_051756985.1 of Saccharothrix sabaoui. Taxonomy (NCBI): domain Bacteria; kingdom Bacillati; phylum Actinomycetota; class Actinomycetes; order Pseudonocardiales; family Pseudonocardiaceae; genus Saccharothrix; species Saccharothrix sabaoui. Next base: position 4,684 of record NZ_JBPKJK010000218.1, on the reverse strand, counting down.
CGTCGTCGGCCAGGAGGGTCTCGACAGGGTCTTCGAGGTCTTGCGTGCTCCCCACACGGAGGAGCCGACCAACTGGTCGCGGCGGTACAAGGCCAACCTGGAGAAGCTCGCGTCCGGCGACGTGAACAAGGTGGCCGAAGTGGTGCGCGACCTCTGGCGGCGCGAGAAGGATCGCGGACTGTCCGCTGGTGAGAAGCGGATGCTGGCGAAGGCTCGACAGATACTGGTCAGCGAACTGGCGCTGGCCGAGGGCACCGACGAGGACAAGGCCGAGGTCCTCCTCGACGAAGTCCTCGCCACCGCGTCCTGACCGGTAGACCCGCACACGGACACCGCGAACATGGGTGTGGTAGCGCTCGTGCCCGCGGCGGGCCGGGGTGAGCGGTTGGGCTTCGGCATGCCCAAGGCGCTCGTGCCGGTCGACGGCGTTCCGCTGCTGGTGCGTGCCGTGCGCGGCCTGCTGGAGGCCGGCGTGCAGCACGTCGTGATCGCCGCACCTCCGTCCGATGTGGACACTGTGAGTACTGTCACCGCCCCGTTGGCCCAGGCCGGCGGGGCGGTGCACGTGTTGGCCGGGGGCGCCGAGCGCTCGGACTCGGTGCGCCTGGCGCTGGAGCACGCGATGCGCGAGATCCCCGGCACGACGATCGTGCTGGTGCACGACGCGGCCCGCGCGTTCACCCCTCCCGAGGTGGTCAGGGCCGTGATCGACGCCGTGGCCGCCGGTCACCCCGCGGTGGTCCCGGTGCTGCCGGTCGCGGACACGGTGAAGCGGGTCGACCCGGACGGCGTAGTCGTCGACACACCCGATCGGGCGTCGTTGCGGGTGGTGCAGACCCCGCAGGGCTTCGACGCGGCCGTGCTGCTGCGCGCACACGGGTCGGGCCTGCACGCGACGGACGACGCGGGGCTGGTGGAGCGGCTGGGTGTGCCGGTCGTCACGGTCCCGGGTCACCCGGACGCCATGAAGATCACCACGAAGTTCGACCTGGCGGTGGCCGAGGCGCTGCTGGTCGGGGCACCACGAGGAGCGCAGTGATCCCGAGGGTCGGCATCGGCACCGACGTGCACCAGGTCGAGCCCGGTCGGGAGTGCTGGCTGGTGGGCCTGCGCTGGGACGGCGCGGACGGCTGCGCCGGGCACTCGGACGGCGACGTGGCCGCGCACGCGCTGTGCGACGCGCTGCTGTCGGCGGCGGGCCTGGGCGACCTGGGCGCCGTGTTCGGCACGAGCGACCCGCGCTGGGCGGGCCGGCACGGCGTGGACTTCCTGGCGGAGGCGCGGCGGCTGGTCGAGGAGGCCGGTTTCCGGGTCGGCAACGCGGCGGTGCAGGTCATCGGGAACGCGCCGAAGGTCGGCAAGCGGCGTGACGAAGCTCAACAAGTGCTGTCCGAGGCCGTGGGCGGTCCCGTGTCGGTCAGCGGCACGACGTCGGACGGCCTGGGCCTGACCGGGCGCGGCGAGGGCATCGCGGCCGTGGCGACGGCGCTGCTCGTGCCGACGGCCTGACGCGGCGCGCGCGGGCGGCGGTGACCCTGGTCTCCGTTCGCCTGTGACCCGAGACCTCCGAGGTCCAGACCAGTAGCGTCTCAACGGTGACGATCCGCGCCGTCCTCTTCGACTTCTCCGGCACCTTGTTCCGCCTGGAGCACGACTCGTTGACCGCGCACGCCGAGCTGATGCGCGCCCTCACCGCCCCGACGGGCGTGGCCGAGGGCCTCGACGTGTCGCCCGACGACTGGGAGCGGCGCGACCTCGACCCGGTCGCGCACCGCGACCTGCACCTGGCCGTGCTGGCGAGGGCCGGCGCGCCGGACCCGGCCGGGTTCTACGAGAACCTGTGCAGCCCGCCGTTCTGGCAGCCCTACCCGGACACCGCGCAAGCGCTTGGCACCGAGCTGCCCACCGCCGTGGTCAGCAACATCGCGTGGGACATCCGGGCCGTCTTCGCGCGCCACGGCGTCGAGAACCGGGTGGACGAGTACGTGCTGTCGTTCCAGGAGGGTTTCGTCAAGCCGGACCCGAAGCTGTTCCGCATCGCCTGCGACCGGCTCGGCGTGCACCCGTCCGAGGTGTTGATGGTGGGCGACAGCGAGGAGGCGGACGGCGGCGCGGCGGCGATCGGCTGCGCGGTCGAGATCGTCGAACCGCTGCCCACGGCCGGTAGGCCGGACGGTCTCCTCCAGGTCCTCCGCAAGCACATCTGACCGGTCGATTCAACCCCCTCTGGCCACCGCCCGTACCATTCCGGTGTGAGCCTCCACCTCTTCGACACCGCGACCCGGTCCATGCGGGAGTTCGTCCCGCAGGTCAGCGGAACGGCGTCGATCTACGTCTGTGGGGCCACCGTGCAGGGCGTTCCGCACATCGGGCACGTGCGCAGCGGCCTGAACTTCGACGTGCTGCGCCGCTGGCTGGGCCGCGACGGCTCGACCGTGCACCTGGTGCGCAACGTCACGGACATCGACGACAAGATCCTGACCAAGGCCGCCGAGCACGGCAGGCACTGGTGGGACTGGGCGTACGAGCACGAGCGGGCGTTCGACGACGCCTACGAGGCGCTGGGCTGCCTGCCGCCGTCGTACTCGCCGCGCGCCACCGGCCACGTCACGCAGATGGTCGACCTGATGGAGCGCCTGATCGGGAAGGGCCACGCGTACGCCTCGGACGGCGACGTGTACTTCTCGGTGACCTCGTTCCCCGAGTACGGGGCGCTGTCCGGGCAGAAGCCGGCCGACGTGCACCAGGGCGAGACGGCGACGCGCGGCAAGCGCGACCCGCGCGACTTCACGCTGTGGAAGGCGGCGAAGCCGGGCGAGCCGTCGTGGCCGACGCCGTGGGGGCCGGGCCGGCCGGGCTGGCACCTGGAGTGCTCGGCGATGGCGACCGCCTACCTGGGGTCGGCGTTCGACATCCACGGCGGCGGCATCGACCTGATCTTCCCGCACCACGAGAACGAGCAGGCGCAGTCCCGGGCGGCGGGCGACCACTTCGCCGAGTACTGGATGCACAACGCCTGGGTGACGCTGTCCGGCGAGAAGATGTCGAAGTCGCTGGGCAACACCGTGACCATCCCGGCGATGCTGGAGAAGGTGCGCGCGCCCGAGCTGCGCTACTACCTGGTCGGCCCGCACTACCGGTCGACGATCGAGTACTCCCCCGAGGCGCTGGACGAGTCGGTGTCGGCGTACCGCCGGGTCGAGTCGTTCCTGCGGCGCGTGGTCGAGCGGACCGGCGCCGTGGAGGACGACGGCGTGCTGTCGCAGCCGTTCGTCGCGTCGATGGACGACGACATGGGCACGCCCGGCGCGCTGGCCGCGATCCACCGGCGGGTGCGCGAGGGCAACACCGCCCTGGAGTCTGGGGACGACACCGGGGCGCGGGCCGCGGCGTCGTCGGTGCGGGCGATGACCGGGCTGCTCGGGCTGGACCCGCTCTCGGAGCGGTGGCACGACGCGGCGTCGACCGGCGGCGCGGGCCGGCAGGCGTTGGGCGTGCTGGTGGAGCGGCTGCTGGAAGAGCGGCAGCAGGCCCGCAAGGACCGGGACTTCGCACGGGCGGATGCCCTGCGCGACAGCCTGCTCCTGGCCGGGATCGCCGTCGAGGACACCCCCGACGGTCCGATGTGGACCTTGAAGGACGACTGAGCTCGTGGCTGGTAACTCCAAGCGCCGTGGCGCTATGCGCAACCCAGGTTCCAAGAAGGGCGCGGTCGTCGGTTCCGGCGGGCAGAAGTCCAAGGGACTCCAGGGCAAGGGCCCGACGCCGAAGGCGACCGAACGGCCCAACCACCCCGCGCACAAGCGGGCCAACGCGGTGGCGAAGGTCGAGCAGCAGCGCGCGCAGCGGCGCAGGGCCGCCGAGACCGGGCCGGAGACCGTCGCCGGGCGCAACCCCGTGGTCGAGTGCCTGCGCGCGGGCATCCCGGCGACGGCGCTGTACGTGGCGCTGGGCATCGACGCGGACGACCGGGTCGCCGAGGCGGTGCAGCTGGCGGCGTCGCGGGGCATCTCCGTGCTGGAGGTGCAGCGCGGCGAGCTGGACCGCATCACGGGCGGCGCGATGCACCAGGGCCTCGGGCTCCAGGTGCCGCCCTACGAGTACGCGGAGCCGCGCGAGCTGCTCAAGATCGCGCGCGAGTCGGGCAACCCGCCGCTGCTGGTGGCGCTCGACGGCGTGACGGACCCGCGCAACCTGGGTGCCGTGGTGCGGTCGGCGGCGGCGTTCGGGGCGCACGGGGTCGTGCTGCCGCAGCGCCGTTCGGCGGGGATCACGGCGGTGGCGTGGCGGACCAGCGCGGGCACGGCGGCGCGGATGCCGATCGCGGTGGCGACCAACCTGACCCGCCAGCTCAAGGAGTGGGCCGAGGCGGGGCTGATGGTCGTGGGGCTGGACGCGGACGGCGACGTCGACGTGGACGGCCTGGACCTGGCCACCGGGCCGCTGGTCGTGGTGGTCGGCTCGGAGGGGCGCGGCCTGTCCCGGCTGGTGCGGGAGACGTGCGACCAGACGGTGTCGATCCCGATGTCGGCGGGCGTGGAGTCGCTGAACGCGTCGGTCGCGGCCGGCGTGGTGCTGGCCGAGATCGCCCGCCGCCGCCGCGTCGAAGCCCGCACCTGACCCAGACCCCAGGGGCCTGAACGCAGAACTCACCTGCCCTGAGCGTTGGACTCTCGGGGCCTGG
>NZ_JBPKJK010000217.1:0-12617 GCF_051756985.1 Saccharothrix sabaoui | reverse complement strand
AAGGTCGTGCTGCTGGGCGAGTACCGCGCGGAGAGGTTGGTGGCGCCGTTGCGCGCCGCCGGTGCGGAGGTCGTGGTCCTGGGTGGACCGGACCTCGGCCCGTGGTTCGGCGACGACGTGCCCGTCGGCCACCTACCCGTCGAGCCGACCGACGAGGCCGTGGCCGACCTGCTGCGCCACTGGGCGCCCGACCTGGCCGTGCCGAACGTCCGGTCGCCGGGCCAGGAGCAGCACCTGCCGGTCTACGCGCGGCTCGGCGGCCCGCGCCTCCCGGTGCACCCGCCCGCGTTCGCCGACCTGGCCACCGACAAGGTCGCCTTCCACCGCACCGCGGTGGAGCGCGGCTGGCCCGTGCCGCACGGCGCGGTGTGCGGCACGCCGGCCGAGCTCCTCGCCGCGCCGGTCGCGCTGCCGGCCGTGGTGAAGGAGGCGCGCAGCGAGTCGTACGCGGGCAGGTACTTCGTCACCGACCGCGACCACCTGCGGCGGTTGTCCGCCGAACTGGTCTACCCGGTGCTCGTGCAGCGAGCCGTGACCGGTGAGGAGTTCGCGGTCGAGCTGCTCACCACGCCGGGCGGCACGACGACGTGGCCGGTCGCGTCCCTGGGCACCCTGGACAGCGCCTGCGCGCCGGGCGGCCGGGTCCGGGTGGAACCGGCCACCCTGCCGCCCGCCGCGGCCGACGCGCTCGCCGGTCTCGTCGCCGACGTCGTCAAGGCGTACCGCCCGCACGGCCCCTGGCAGCTGGACCTCGCCGTGGCCGACGACGGCGGGCTGGTCGTGTTCGAGCTGAACGCCCGATTCGGCGGCCTGTCGAACATGAGCTGGCTCAGCACCGGCACGGACCCGCACGCCACCCACGTGGACGCGGTCCTGGGCCGTCCGCTGCCCGAACCGGAGGTCCGGCGGGTCGCGGTCGAGCTGCCCGTCCGCAACGACGTCGACCTGCCGCCGCCCCCGCCGGGCGTGGAGCTGCACGCCTTCGTCGCCGGCCCCACCAACCCCACGCCGACCTTCGCCGGGTTCTACCGGGCGGTCGTGGCGGTGGACCCGGCCCGCGCCGCCGAGGCCCGCGCGTGGGTCGCCGGGCTGCCCCTGGACCTGACCACGCCGGCCGCGGTGCTCGCCCAGCTCGACCGCGGCCTGCGGGCGCTGCGGCGCCGAACCGCCCGGAGGGCCGAGTCGGGGTGACCGCCCGCTACCGGTCGACCACCACGCGCGTCCCGGTGTCCGACGAGCGCTGCACGGCGTCGAGCACCCGGTGGTGGCGCAGGGCGTCGTGGAAGCTCGGCGTGGCCGGGCGGCCCTCGGCGACCGCGGCGGCCACCTCGCGGTAGAGCGCGGCGATGTGCTCGACGCGCCCCGACGCGCCCAGGTGGTCGGGCAGGGCGAGGCGGGTATCGCCGTCGGCGGTGCGCAGCGTGACGTCCCACGCCGTCCAGTGGGCGTACGCGCCCTGGTCGACGCCGACGACCGCCAGGGTGCCCGCGGTGCCGACGACCCTGGCGGAGAACCGGTCGGGGCCCGGCAGGAAGCCGCCCGGCAGGCTGATCGACAGGACCGCGCCGCCGCCGAGGCGGCCGATCAGCGCGACCTGGCCGGGGGAGGAGTTGGCGACCCGCTCGCCGGTGCCGCGCACCTCGACCTCGGGGTGCCGGTTCACCACGAGAGCGGACACCTCGGTGGGGGAGCCGACCAGGCGGTCGAGCGTGCCCAGGGTGTGACCGCCCATGATGGTGAGCAGGGTGCCGCCGGCCGCCGGGTCGGTGCTCCACACCAGGTCCGGCCAGGTCTCGGGCCCGCCGAACGGATCGCCGGGCGCGACGACGTGCACCGACTCGACGCGCCCGACGCGGCCCTCGGCGAGCAGGTCGGCCAGGTGGACCGCCCACGGCGCGTGGTAGCCCTGGAGGGTCACCGCGTGCACGACCCCCGCGTCCTCGGCGGCCCGGGTCAGGTCGGCGGCCTCGTCGACGTCCACCCCCAGCGGCCACTCCGACAGCACGTGCTTGCCCGCCGCCAGCGCGGTCCGCACCACCTCGGCGTGCCGGTCCACCCGCACCGAGACGACGACCAGGTCGACCTCCGGGTGCTCGGCCAGCGCCCGCGCGTCGGAGAACGCGTGCTCCACGCCGAACGCCGCACCGGCCCGCGCCGCGCTCTCCGGCCTCGACGTCGCCACGGCGGTCAGCCGCAGCCCGGCCGCGCCCACGGCGGGCACGTGCGACCCGGCCGCCCACCCGCCGTCCGGGCTCGCGCCCACGATCCCGACCCTCATGGTTCCCCCCTGGTTGTGTACCGACTGGTATAGAATCTAGCCGACGACGAGGAGGTGGTCGACGGTGCCCGGTGGACGCCCGCGCGGGTTCGACCTCGACACCGCCCTGGACCGGGCGCTGGAGCTGTTCTGGCGCAACGGCTACGACGGCACGTCGGTCGCCGACCTGACCGCCGCCCTGGGCATCGCCAAGCCCAGCCTGTACGCCGCGTTCGGCTCGAAGGAGCTGCTCCTGGCCCGGGTGCTCCAGCGGTACGTCGACGGACCGGGCGCCGCGACCGGGCGCGCGGTCGCCGAACCGACCGCGCACGCCGTGGCCACGAGCCTGGTGGAGGCGGCGATCGCGCTGACGGCGGGGGAGGGGACGCCGCGCGGCTGCCTGTCCGTGAAGTGCGCGCAGGCCCACGACGACGCCGCCCGGGCGCTCGCCGAACGCCACCGCTCGGCCGCCGAACTCGCCCTGCGCGTCCGGTTGGAGGCCGCGCGCCGGGAGGGGGACCTGCCCGCCGACGAGGACCCCGCCGACCTCGCCCGGTTCCTCGTCACGCTCACCGACGGCATCGCCGTGCGGGCCGCCGGCGGTGAGGCCGCCGACGAGCTTCGCCGCACCGCCGCCGTGGCGCTGCGGGCCTGGCCCGCGGCCCGTCCGCCCGGTGCGGCAAGATCGGGCGCATGACCGCACCGCCGCGCAACCCCGTGGTGGCCTGCGGGGTCTACGTCGACGGTGCCCGGCAGCCCGGGCACCCGACCCCCGCCGCCGCCGTCGCCGAGGTCCGCGCCCGGGCCGGCGGGTTCGCCTGGATCGGGCTGTTCGAACCCGGTGACGACGACATCCGCGACGTGGCCGACGCCCTCGGCCTGCACGAGCTGGCCGTCGAGGACGCCGTGCACGCCCACCAGCGCCCCAAGCTGGAGCGCTACCCCGAGCACCTGTTCGTGGTCCTCAAGACGGTCCGGTACGTCGAGCACGAGTCGCCGAGCACGGCCAACGAGATCGTCGAGTCCGGCGAGATCATGGTCTTCCTCGGCCGGGACTACGTCGTCACCGTCCGCCACGGCCGCCACTCCGGCCTGCACGACGTGCGCGAGCAGCTGGAGCGGGAACCGGAGCGCCTGGTCGGCCCGGCGGCCGTCCTGCACGCCGTCGCGGACCGGGTCGTGGACGGCTACCTGGAGGTCGTCGAGGCGTTCCAGGGCGACCTGGACCTGCTGGAGACCCTCGTGTTCGCGCCCCGCGACGCGCTCGGCGTCGAGCAGGTCTACCTGGTCAAGCGGGAGCTGCTGGAGCTGCGGCGCGCCGTCATGCCGCTGGTCGGACCCCTGCGGGCGCTCAGCGACGGGACGTGCGCGCCGTTCGTGCCCGAGTCGGAGCGCTCCTACTTCCGCGACGTCGAGGACCACCACGCGCGCGTCGCCGAGCGGGTCACCGGGTTCGAGGAGCTGCTGACCACGCTGGTCGACGCGACCCTGGCGAAGGTGTCGCTGCGGCAGAACAACGACATGCGCAAGATCTCCGCGTGGGCCGCGATCATCGCCGTGCCGACGATGGTGTTCGGGGCGTACGGCATGAACTTCGACCGGATGCCCGAGCTGCGCTGGACCTACGGCTACCCGCTGGTGCTGGCCGGGGTGCTGGGCGCGTGCGCGGTGCTCTACCGCCTGTTCAAGCGCTTCCGCTGGCTCTACGACGCCCCGAGCCGCCCCGCGCCCCTCGCGCGCCCGACGTTCTGGGTGATGCTGTTCCTGCTGACCTGGCTGGCGGCCGTGGTGTTCTCGATCGAGTAGCCGTGCCGGGGGAGCGCCCGGCGGGGCACGGCTGTCCACAGAGGACTATGTCGCGTTTTCACCCGGATGTGTGACGGTAGCCCCGATTGGGTATGTCCCCGGCAACAGCGCACGCAGCGCGCACGGACAGCAGAGAACGGGAGCTGACATGCCCTGGGTCGAACGGCACCGCCGACGTGCCCCGAACAGCTGGTTCCGCACCACGACCGTCCGCCGCCACTACCGCAAGCCCGCCGGGCTTCCCGTCGTGGTCATCGCCGTCGCCGCGGTCGTGGTCCTGCTGGTCGTCGTGCTCATCGTGCTCTTCTAGCGCGCGCAGGCGTTCGGCGGGCCGCGGTGGGCAGTGCGCCACCGCGGCCCTGTCGCGTCACGGGGGTGTTCAGCGGTCCTGCTCAGTGCTCCTGGGCGTCCAGGCGGTGCACGGCCAGGTGCAGCACGTCCGCCCCCGCGATCGCGGTCAGCGCGGTGGCCGCCAACCGGGTCGCCCTGGGCGCGAACACCAGGCCGCCGACCAGCACGCCGGCGATCCAGACGCCCGAGCAGAACGGGCACGTCACCAGTTCGCCCACCGCGTGGCGGACGCCGTCCCCGCGCACGGACTCGGTCACCTCGGCGTTGCCCGCGGGTTCCTCGAAACGGGTGAACGGGGCGCGCAGCGCGCTGGTCACCGCGGCCTTGGTGGCGAGCCGGCTGGCCTTGTAGGTCGCCACCGACACCAGCGCCACGTCACCGAGCGAGTACCCCGCGGGCAGGCGCACGCCCAGGCGGCGGCCCACCGCGGTGGCGAGCCCGACGGCGCCGGCGAAGGTGCCCATCGCGGCCAGGTAGCCCTTGAGCGGCCGGTCCTGGCCCGCGGCGTACTCGGTCTGCGTCCGGCGGAAGGTGGCTGAGAGCGACATGGCCGAGGAGTTGCCCCGATCGGGCCGGTGAAACCCGGTCAGGGACGTCCCCGCGACGGCGTCTGCCCGGCGACCCCGTGGCGCAGCGGCGTGTTGTCGTCGGGGGAGTGGGCGGGCGACACGGGCTGCGTGCGCGGCGTGGACGAGGCGCCGGGGGCGTTGCGCTGGTCGCCGCCGGACGGTTGCGCGCCGTCGTCCAGCTCGGCCAACCGCGCGGTGAGCACCTCCGTCACGGGCGTCCGGTCGGCGTGCGCGCGTTCGTGCTCCAGCACGTCGGCCAGTTCGTCGCGCGAGAGCGAGCGCACGCGGTGCCGCAGGTCGCCCAGGGACAGCTGGTCGTAGTCCGGGATGGGGAGTTCGTGGCTCATGCCCGACGACTACCCGGCCGACCCCCCGGCAAACAGCCGTACCGGACCGCCCGCCCCGATCAGGTCACCGGGTCGTGGGGTGCCGCACACCCGGTCATCGGTGGGGCCCGCCGGGTTTGAAGGCGGCCTTCCCTTCCCACCCCCTTGCCGTGCGACTGCACGCCCGACCCAGCTGCGGAGGATCGTGACCATGAGCCAGGAGCAGGCGTGGAACGACGTGGTGGACCAGGAACGCCCGGTCGACCCGTACGCCGAGACCGAGGTCGCCGACGACGAGGAGGCGTCCGTGGGGCGCCCCGAGCGCCCCGACCCGGCCACCGCGACCGATCTGGAGGCCGACCCGGCCGACGTGGCCGACCAGCACCGGGTGGTGCCCCTGCCCGAGGACGACGAGTTCTGACTGCCAGGATGACCGCACGGCGCCGCGGCGCACCGGTGGGGAAGGGGTGCCCGTGCGGCTGACCGAGGCGATGGCGGACGGCGTGGTGGTGCTCGACGGCGGGCTGTCGACCGCCCTGGAGGCGGCCGGGCACGACCTGTCCGACGAGCTGTGGACCGCCGGGCTGCTCATCGGCGACCCGGACGCGGTCCGCGCCGCGCACGCCGCCTACCTCGACGCCGGCGCGCGGGTCGTCATCACCGCGAGCTACCAGGTGTCCTTCGAGGGCTTCGCCCGGCGCGGCCTGGGGCGGGCCGAGACCGCCGGGCTGCTGCGGCGCAGCGTGCGGCTGGCGCGCGAGGCGGTGGCCGAGGTCGACGGGCCCCGGTGGGTCGCGGCCTCGGTCGGCCCGTACGGCGCGGTGCTCGCCGACGGCTCGGAGTACCGGGGCCGCTACGGGCTGACCACGCGCGAGCTGGTCGCGTTCCACCGCCCGCGCGTCGAGGTGCTGGTCGACGCCGGGGCCGACGTGCTGGCCGTGGAGACGATCCCGGACCGGCAGGAGGTCGAGGCGCTCCTGGAGGTCGTGGCGGGGTCGGGCGTGCCGGTGTGGCTGTCGTGCAGCGCGCGCGGCACGTCCACCTGCGCCGGTCAGCCGCTGGACGCCGTGTTCGCCGACGCGGCGAGCGTGCCCGAGGTCGTCGCGGTGGGCGTGAACTGCTGCGACCCGCGCGACGTGGCGGCCGCGGTGGACCGGGCGGTCGCCGCCGGCCTGCCCGCCGTGGCCTACCCGAACAGCGGGGAGCGCTGGGACGCGCGGGCGCGGGCGTGGACCGGCGACCCCGCCGCCGGGGCCGGCCTGGCGCGGGAGTGGGTCGACGCCGGGGCCCGCCTGGTCGGCGGCTGCTGCCGCACGGGCCCGGCCGACATCGCCCGACTGGCCGACCACCTGCGCCCGGTGGCCCGCTGACCGACGCGGAACCACCCGATCGGGTGAAGTACGTTCCCTGCGCGTCGAGTTGCACCGATTTTGAATCGAAATTAGCCTGGACCACGTCACGATGAACCCCGGAAGGACGTGGTCGCCATGCCCGAGTTGTCGCGCCTACCCCGACCCGTCTCCGAGTCCTGGGACTGGCAGTTGAAGGGCCTGTGCCGGGGCATGGACAGCGCCCTGTTCTTCCACACCCCGAACGAGCGCGGCCAGGCGCGGGAGACCCGCGAAGCGCGCGCCAAGGAGGTGTGCAACCGGTGCCCGGTGATGCGGCAGTGCCGCGAGCACGCCCTGGCCGTCGAGGAGACCTACGGCATCTGGGGCGGTCTCGGCGAGAGCGAGCTGCGCGGCATCATCGCCGGCCGGCACAAGCGGGCGTGACCGGCCCGCGCGGACCCCGACCCGTCCACTGAGGACGCCGGGCGGGTCGTGCCGGTGTCCGGTTCGCGCCCGTGCGCGGGTACCTCGGTCGGAGGGTGATGGCAGGGCGGGGCGGTTGATGGCGGGGCAGGGCGGTGCGGTGCCGGGCGCCGCGTGGACGCCGGGCGCGGTGGCCCGGATGCTGGGCATCTCGCCGACGACGCTGCGCACCTGGGACCGCCGCTACGGCCTCGGCCCGTCCTCCCGCACGGGCGGCAACCACCGCCGCTACACGCCCGAGGACGTCGAGCGCCTGCGCCGCGTGGTGGCGCACATCGCCCGGGGCCTGGCGCCCGCCGCCGCGGCCGCGGTCGTGACGAGCGAACCCCCGCCACCGGTCGAGCACGCGGGCGACGGGATCGCCCCGGCGTCGGCCCGGTCCGCGCGGAGCGGTTTCCTGCGCGCCGCCCACCGGCTCGACGAGCCGCTGATGCGGGAGGCGGCGGTCGGCCTGATCGCCGAGCACGGCGTCGTCGCCGCCTGGCAGCACGTCCTCACGCCGGTGCTGGTCGAACTGGGCCGCCGGGCCGCCGTGCGCGGCCGGGGCGTCGAGGTCGAGCACCTGGCCAGCGCCGCGATCCTGCACGCCCTGCGCGGCGTGCCGTTCCCGGACGGGCAGGACAGGCTGGCGGCGCTGCTCGCGTGCGGGCCCGACGAGCAGCACGTGCTGCCGCTGGAGGCGCTGGGCGCGGCCCTGTCCGAACGGGGCTCGACGTGGCGCAACCTCGGCGCGCGCGTGCCCGCCGTGGCGCTGCTGGACGCGGTGGACAAGCTGCGGCCCGCCGCCGTCGTGGTCTGGGCGCACCACGAGGAGGTCGCGGTCCGGGTGCCGCTGGCCGAGCTGGTCGAGCGCTTCGACGCGGTGGTCGCCGTCGCGGGGGCCGGGTGGGGTCCGGTCGTCACACCGGCCCTGGTCGTCCGGCCCACGTCGGTCGAGGAGGCCGTCCGGGTCGTGCTCCGGGCCACCGGTCGCGCCGGCTGAGACCCGTCGCGCGGCGGCCGGGAACGCCCCGTCGCGCGGCCGGTCGGGACCCGTCACAAGACCGCTGGGCCCGTCACACGTGCGTGCGGGGCGCCTTGTCGGGATCGCCGTGCCGCTTGCGCGCGGTGCGCGCCCGGACCCGGTCCAGGGTCGCCATCACCGGCGTCGCCGACACGCCGTGCACCACGACCGACCCCACCACGACCAGCGCCGCCACCCGCCACAGGGCGTCCACCTCGGCGAACCCGCCCTCCTGCACGGCGTAGGCGATGTAGAACAGCGAACCGACCCCGCGCACGCCGAACACCGCGATGACGGTCCGCTCGCGCGGTCCCGTGCCGCCGCCCAGCAGGCCGAGCAACCCGGCCACCGGGCGCACCACGAACAACGCCGCCGCCGCCACCAGCACCTCGGCCCACGTCGTGCCCGCCAGCAGCCCGGTCGCCACCGCGCCGCCCAGCAGGAACACCACCGCCACGGTCAGCATCCGCTCGACCTGCTCGACGTACTGGTGCAGCACGTGGTGGTAGTCCGACCGGCGCTCGGCCGACCGGATCGCGCACGCGCACACGAACACCGCCACGAACCCGTAGCCCTCGGCCAGCTCGGTCACCCCGTACGCCAGGAACGTCGCCGCCAGCGCCACGAACCCCTCGGCGTGCTCGGCCAACCGGAAGTCCGCCGACGGCGCGGCGAAGAACAGCTTGCCCAGCAGCCACCCGGTGAGCGCGCCGATGCCCACGCCCGCCGCCAGCCGCCACAGCACGTCCACCGCCAGCCAGTGCGGCAGCCACTCGCCGGGCGCGGCGCCGACCAGGCTGATCGCCACCGCCGCGTAGGTGAACGGGAACGCGAGGCCGTCGTTCAGCCCGGCCTCGGAGGTCAGCGCGAACCGCGCCTCGTCCTCGTCGGACTCCGGGTGCTCCGCGGGTTCGCCGACCTGGACCTCGCCGGCCAGCACCGGGTCCGTCGGCGCGAGCGCCGCGCCCAGCAGCACCGACGCCGCCACGCCCAACCCGAGCACGGCCCAGCCCAGCACGCCCACCGCGAGCATCGACAGCGGCATCGTGATGCCCAGCAGCCGCCACGTCGTCGCCCACCGCCGCCGGCCCACCGGCCGGTTGAGCGCGAGGCCCGCGCCCATCAACGACACGATCACGCACAGCTCGGTGAGGTGCGTGGCGACCGCGCCGTGCGCGACGGGGTCGGGGTCGGGCAGCGGCCCGATCACGCCGAACGCCAACGCGCCCGCGGCGAGGAACACCATCGGCATCGACACCGGGGCGCGGGCCAACAACCTCGGCAGCAGCGCCGCCGCCAGCGTCGCCACCCCCGCTCCCGCGTACAGGACCGGACCTGGCTCCACGAACGGCCCCTTCCGACGGTGACCGGCACGGACTACCCGCCACCGACCTGCCGAAACCCGCCGGTGCCGTTAAGGTTCCGTGACCGGGAGGGAAGTGCGCAGTGCCCGAGGACCGCCCCATCGCAGACTCCTACAACGACAACAACCCGCTCTTCCACGTCCTGCGGCACGTGGGCTGGGGCGACCTGGTCAACGTCGGCTGGTACACCGCGCCGACCCTGCCGCTGCTGCTCGGCGGGCTGGGGTGGTTCCAGCGCAGGCTGGTGCGCCGCTCGCTGTCCCTGCTGGACGCCCGGCCCGGCCACCGCGTGCTCGACGCGTGCTGCGGGCGCGGCCTGTCCACCGCCCTGCTCGGGCGGCGGGGCTGCGACGCGCTGGGCGTGGACGTCCAACCGGAACAGGTCGCGGAGGCGCGGCGGCGGTTCGGCGACGCCCGGAACACCCGCTTCGAGGTGGCCGACGTGACGGCCCTGCCGGTGGCCGACGCCTCGTTCGACCGCGTCCACTGCCTGGAGGCCGCCTTCCACCTCGGCCCCGAGGGGCGGCGGGCGTTCCTCGCCGAGTCCCACCGGGTGCTGCGGCCGGGCGGGCGGCTGGTGCTGGTCGACTTCACCTGGCGCGGCCCGGACCCCGGCACGATCGCCGAGGTCGACCCGCACCGCGTGGTCCGCACCGCCTGGTCGTTCGCCGAGGTCGAGCCGCTGGAGCGCTACCGGGTGCGGGCGCGGGAGGCCGGGTTCACCGTCCGCGCGGTGCACGACTGGACGCCGCACGTCCTGGGCCTGCCGCTGCGCCTGGTCGGCCCCGCGCTGCGCCTGGGCACCACCGCGGCCGGTCGCCGGGCGCTCCGCCTGCGCTGGCCGGGGCTGCGCGAGCTGACCGACGAGGACTGGCGGCGCGTGACCGGGCACGTGCGCGCGCACGTGCCGTTCGCCGCCGCGTGCCGCTACTCGGCCCTGGTGCTGGACAAACCCGCCTGACCGGCCACCGCCCACGTCTCCGCACCCGCCACCGTGTCGGCCGCCACCTGGTCCAGCACGTCGGACAACCGGCCCGCGCGGGCGTGCGCGCTGCGCTGCCTGGCCGCGCCGCCGCCGTGCCGGTCCAGCTCGGCGAGCCCGTCGCGCACCACGGCGAGGTCGTCGGCGTCGAGGTGGTCGCGCACGCGGTGCACGAGGCGGTCCAGCACCAGGCGCGCGGGGACCAGGCGCTCGGACGGCACGTCCAGGCACAGGCCCGCGACCCCGTCCCGGGCGGCCCGCCAGGAGGCGACGCGCAGCAGCTCGGTCGGCACGCGCGGGGCCGCGAGACCGCGGGCGACGTCGGCCAGCGCCGCCGTGACGAGCCCCCGCACCAGGCCGGCCAGCAGCACCGCCTCGTCGGCGGTGGCGGCGACGTCGGCCACCCGGACCTCCACCGTCGGCAGGTGCGCGGACGGGCGGACGTCCCAGTAGACCATCCGCCGGTCGTACGCGGCCCCCGAGTCCACCAGCAGGTCGCAGGTGGCCCCGTAGTGCTCCGCCGACTCGAAGTAGGGCGGCGGACCGGCCGCGGGCCAGCGCGACCAGACGACCGTGCGCCAGCTCTCGTACCCGGTGTCGCGCCCGCCCGCGAACGGCGAGTTCGCGGTGACCGTCCCGAGCACCGGCAGCCACGGCCGCAGGTGGTTGCACACCTGCACGGCGGTCTCCCGGTCCGGGACGGCGACGTGCACGTGGCAGCCGCAGATCGACTGCTCGCGCGCCATCAGCCGGTAGTCCTCGACGAGGTGCCGGTAGCGGTCGCCGCCGGAGGTACGCACCTCCGGACCGCCCACCGGCGGCACACCGGTGGCCAGCAGCCGGCACCCCAGGTCCCGGGCCGCCTCGGCGGCCACCAGACGCAGCCCGCGCAGCTGCCTGCCCACGTCGGCCAGGCTGCGGCACACCGCCGTCTTGGCCTCCACCTGCGCGCGGGCCAGCTCCACGTCGAGGTCCACCCCGAACCGCCGCCGGGTCGCGGCCACGACCTCCGCGCCCAGCGGGGCCGGCTCCCCGGTGCGGGCGTCGACCAGCAGGAACTCCTCCTCGACGCCCAGCGTCGGCGGCGACTGCGGCACATCCACGGCGGCCTCCGGGGTTCGACGGGCCGGACTGTCGACATTCCCGCCACGCGGCAGGCGAAACGCGGCAGGTGGAACACCGTCCCGAGTGGACCCGGCCGGTGTGCCCGATCGACCCCGACTAGTCGGCGCGGCGCGGGGTAGACCACCACGACGACGACAGGCGGAGGTGGAGCGGTGGGCGTGGTCAAGCACGCGGTGCGGGAGGGGCTGGTGGCGGGCGCGGTCGGCACGGCCGTGATGACGGTCGGTGAGAAGCTGGAGCAGCGGATCACCGGGCGGCCCGACTCGCACGTGCCCGCCCGGGTCCTGGAACGGCTGCTGGGGCTGCGCGAACCGCCCGGCGGGCGGTCGCGCGCGGTCAACCTGACCATGCACTTCGGGCAGGGCGCGCTGGTCGGCGTGGTGCGGTCGCTGATGGCGAACGCGGGGATGCGCGGTCCGGTGGCCTCGGCGCTGTTCGCCGCCGTGCGGCTGAGCAACGACCAGCTCCTGGAGAACGCCACCGGCGTCGGCGCGCCGCCGCAGACCTGGCCGCGCCGCGAACTGGCGGTGGACCTGCTGCACAAGTCGGTCTACGCCGTCGTCACCGGCCTGGTCGCCGACGCGCTGGCCGCGCGCCGCGGGCCGGGACCGGGGCAGCGGCACGCCGCGCTCCGACCCGGCCGCCGGTCGGACGTCGGCCCGCTGCCGCGCGGCCGGTGACCACCCGCCTGACCGGATCGAGCCCTGCCCGGACCTGAACCCTGACCGGATCGAGCCCTGCCGGATCGACCGACGACGAGGAGAACCGCATGACCGACCAGGAGGACCCCATGACCACCGACGAGGGCACCGGGGGCACCCGCCACGTCCGGATGCCGGTGCCGCCGGGCGGCGACGCCGACCGCCACCCGGGCAGCCCCGACCTGGGCGACCCGGACCCCGACGCGGACGCCGACGACCCGGCGACCAGCAGCGGCCACCCGCACTCGGGCCGCCGCCACCGCGTCGACGGGGACGAGGGCCTGCCGGGCGAGTCGGCGCGGGAAGGCGCGGTGAGCCC
>NZ_JBPKJK010000216.1:0-12851 GCF_051756985.1 Saccharothrix sabaoui | reverse complement strand
GCCCCGCCGACGAGCCGGTTACTTCGCTTCCGGCTTCTTGCCGAACCACTTCTCGTAGATCTCGTCGTACTTGCCGCTGTCCTTGGCCTTCTTGATGACCTCGTCGACCTTGGCCTTGAGGGCGGTGTTGCCCTTCTTCAGCCCGATGCCGTACTGCTCACCGGTCTCGAACTCCTTGGTCACCTCGGTGTCCGGGAACTCCTTGGCGTAGTCGTAGAGCACGCCGTTGTCGTTGATGGCCGCGTCCACCGCGCCGGTGCGCACGGCGGTCTCCATCAGCGGCAGGTCCTCGAACTGGACGACGGTGTAGCCGAACTTCGCCGCGTTCTCGTTGGCGTACTCCTCGCCGGTGGTCTCCAGCTGCACGCCGATCTTCTTGCCGTTGAGGCCCTCCAGGCCGGTGATGCCGGAGTCCTTCTTGACCAGCAGCGCCTGCGAGGCGTCGAAGTACGGCTCGGAGAAGTCGATGGCCTCCTTGCGGGCGTCGTTGATCGTCATGCCCGCGGCGGCGAGGTCGCACTTGCCGGTGTTGAAGACCTCGCCGGAGGTGATGGTCTCGAACGGGGTGTCGAAGATCTCCTGGGTGGCGTTCAGCTCCTTCGCCACCAGGTCCACCAGGTCGACGTCGAAGCCCACCGTCTTGTCGCCCTCGGAGAACTGGAAGGGCTTGTAGGACAGGTGGGTGCAGGTGACCAGCTTGCCGCTCTGGACCAGGGTGATACCGGAACCGGAATCGGTCGTGCCGGTGTTGACCTTGGTCGCGCACGCCGTCATCGTGGCCGCCAAGGCGAGCACGGGGAACAGGGCGAGCGCAGCGTGCCTGGTACGACGGGCCACGGCGTCACTCCTCGTAACTGTGTCGGTCGAGTGTTCGGCATACTGCCACTTGGGTGACACGGTGGACAGCACGTGCGTGTTACAGACCTTTCGCACGCAGCATTCCTGTGTCACGGGTGACGGATGGCCGCAAAATGTTCGGCTGTTTGGGTTACATCACACAATAGGTGCACCGGGTGCGCCCGACTGGCGACGATCCGTCATCAGGGACGCGACCAGCGCGGTCCAGCCCGTCTGGTGCGTCGCGCCGAGGCCCTCGCCCGTGTCGCCGTCGAAGTACTCGCTGAACGTGACGTGGTCCCGCCACAGCGGCGAGTCGGTCGACTCGATCCGCTTGCCGTCCGCGGGCCGGCGGCCGTCGTGGTCGGGCAGGAACAGCGACACCAGCCGCCTGACCAGCTCGTCCGCCGCCTGGCCGGCCGTCACGTGCCGCGTCGAGCGGGTCGGAAGTTCCACGTGGAACGAACCGTCGTGGAACTCCTCGACGGTCCGCAGGGCCTCCACGAGCAGCGCGTTCGTCGGGAACCACACCGGGCCGCGCCAGTTCGAGTTGCCGCCGAACATCGGCGTGCGCGACTCGCCCGGCTCGTAGCCCATCCGGTGCTCCTGGTCCGCGACCTGCACCTCCAGGCCCTCGCGGTGCGCCGCGGACAGGCTGCGGATGCCGTGCGGGGAGAGGAACTCGCCCTCGTCGAGCATCCGGGTCAGCACCAGCCGCAGCTTGCGCTCGTCCAGCAGGCTCAGCAGCGCCCGGTCGCCGCGCCTGCTCACGAACGGCTCCAGCTCCGGCCGCTTGGCCAGCAGGTGCTCCAGCCGCCGGGTGAAGTCCGGCAGCTCCGCGAACACCCACGGCTCCAGCGTCGCGCACGCCAGCACCGGGATCAGGCCGACCATCGACCGCACCCGCACCGGCTTGGACTCCGTCGAGCCGTCCGGCAGCCGCCGCGTCACCGCGTCGTAGCAGAAGCCGTCCTTCTCGTCCCAGATCCCGCGCCCGCCCGAGCCGAACTGCGTCGAGGCGTCCGCGATGCTCAGGAAGTGCTCCACGAACTTCGTGGCCACGTCCTCGTACGCGTCGTCGTGCCGCGCCAGCTCCAGCGCGATCTGCATCAGGTGCAGGCTGTAGGCCGCCATCCACGACGTCGCGTCGGACTGCTCCAGCCGCCACTGGCCGAGCATCGGCTCCGACCGGTTCACCGGGCCGATGTTGTCCATGCCGAGGAAGCCGCCCTCGAACAGGTAGCTGCCGTCGGCGTCCTTGCGGTTCACCCACCAGGAGAAGTTCAGCAGCAGCTTGTGGAAGATCTTCGCCAGGAACCTGCGGTCCGGCACCTCCTCCGACCGGTACACCTGGAGCGCCGCCCACGCGTGCACCGGCGGGTTCACGTCGCCGAACTCCCACTCGTACGCCGGGAGCTGGCCGTTGGGGTGCATCAGCCACTCGCGGCACAGCAGGAGCAGCTGCTCCTTGGCGAACGCCGGGTCGACCCGCGCGAACGGCACCGCCTGGAACGCGAGGTCCCACGCGGCGAACCACGGGTACTCCCACTCGTCCGGCATGGAGATCACGTCGGCCACGTCGAAGTGCCGCCAGTGCGCGTTGCGCGCGTGCGGCGTGGTCCGCGACTTGGGCGCGGCGGGCTGCGCCGGGTCGCCGTCCAGCCACTCCCGGGTGCGGAAGCGGTAGTGCTGCTTGGTCCACATCAGGCCGGCCAGCGCCCGCCGCACCACGGCGGCCCGCCTCGGGTCGAGGTCGGTGGCGTGGAACTCGTCGGCCTCCCAGCGCCGCTGCCGCACGGTGTCCTCGAAGCTCGGGCCGAACGCGTCGAGGTGCCCGTCGCCCTCCACCAGCCGCAGCCGCACGGTCACCGACTCGCCCGGCTCCACCGGGTCGAACGAGTACCAGGCCGCCACCTTCGTGCCCGGCTCGCTCGCCTCGTCCGGGCCCACCACGCGGCACGCGCGCGGGTCGCGCCCGATGACGTACCGGTCGACGCCGTCCTTGGTGTACGGGGACGGGTTGCGCTCGGTGCCGAACAGCTCGACCTCGTTGGTCTCGTTGTCGGTGACCAGCAGCGTCGGCGTGCCCTCGACGTGCAGCGTGTAGCGGCCCAGCGCGCCGTGCTCGGCGGTGACGCGGCGCCAGCCGTCGTTCGTGCGGGCGACCAGCGACGGCTTGCGCTCGTCCCGGCCCCACGCCCAGGTGTTGCGGAACCACAGCTGGGGGAGCAGGTGCAGCGGCGCCGGGTCCGGCCCGTGGTTGGTGGCGGTCAACTCGACGCACACGTCCGTCGGGCTCGCCTTCGCGTAGCTCACGGTCACGTCGAAGAACCGGTTCCCGTCGAGGGCGCCGGTGTCCGACAGCTCGGGCTCGCGCTCGTTGCGGCCCGCGGTCCGGGCGCTCTCCCGCAGCTCGGCGTAGGGGAACTCGGCCTGGGGGTAGCGGTAGACGACCTGCATCCACGAGTGCGTGGGGGTGCCGTCGGTCACCCACCAGTGCTCCTTGACGTCCTCGCCGTGGTTGCCCTCGTTGTTGGTCAGGCCGAAGTACCGCTCCTTCAGGATCGGGTCGCGCCCGTTCCACAGGGCGACGCCGAGGTTCAGGAAGCCGTGGACGTCGCAGATGCCCGCGATGCCGTCCTCGCCCCAGCGGTAGGCCCGCGAGCGCGCGTGGTCGAACGGGAACGACGTCCACGCGTCACCGCCCGCCGAGTAGTCCTCGCGAACGGTTCCCCACTGGCGTCCGGCCAGGTAGGGGCCCCACAGGCGCCACGGTGCGGTCGGCGAGTCGGACTCCGCCAGACGCGCTCTCTCGGCTTGCCGGCTGTGCTCGTTCACTCGGCCAGTGTGCGGCATCGATCCAGTAAAGCGGTTACTCGCGGGTTAGGTCACAGCCCTGAAAGGTCTTGCAAAGACATGTCATGCTCACTCTCCGTGGACGACTTACCCCGGTGGGGCGATCGGCCGGCCCATCGCGAGGCGGTGCTGGAGCGGGTGCTGGAACAGGCGTTCGACCTGCCCGAGGTGCGGCGGGTCCTCGCGGCGGGCGAGCTGACCGAGCAGGACCTGCGGGACGAGGTGGCCGACGCCGGGCCGGTCCTCTTCGCGGCGGCCGCCACCCAGGAGGAGCAGTACGGGTGGTCGGCGGCGCAGCGGACGCCGTTGCCGGTCGGCCTCCTCAAGGCGGTGTCGGTCACACCGACGGGCGTGCTGCTGTTCGCCTGGACGGCGTCGGCGGTGGGGCTGCCGGGGGTTCCCGGGCTGCCGCCGTGGGCGTTGCTGCCGACGATGGTCGGGTTGGTCGCCGTGCCGCTGGTCGCGGTGGTGGGCGCGATGATGGCGAAGTTCTCCTGGGGCGGCGCGCTGGGGTCCTTCGGCCTGGTGCTGGCGGTCTTCGTGCTCCTCGGCCTCCCCGCGGTGCCGGCCCTCGTTCTCCTGCTTGTCTCCTGGTCCGCGGCGGTATTCCTCCCGGCGGCGCTCAGGGCGTCAAGGCGGCGCGCGCTGGCCGACGAGCGCCGCGCCGAAGCCCTGCTGTCCTGGTCCGGGGTCCTGCTGGAGGACGGTGTGCTCCCCGTCCTCTACGCGCGGATCAACGAGGTGACCCGGACGTCGTACTCGACCGTGCTCACCGTGCGCGAGACGTCCGCCCTGACCCGCGCCAACCCCCTGCGGATGCACGTCGTCACCCCGGCCGGCGTGCGGCTGGCCCGGTTGGTCTCCGGGCTCGACGGCGGCAGCTTCGCCGTGGCCGGGCCACGCGGCGCGGGCAAGACCCACCTGCTCCGGGCGTTCTGCGGCGGTCGCTATCAGGAATCCGGCCGGGCGCCGGACCTGGCCGTCCTGGTGTCCGCGCCGGTCGAGTACGCGTCCCAGGAGTTCGCCGCGCACCTGTTCGCGGAGGTGTGCCAGGCGGTGGTGGCGAGGTTCGGGCAGCCCAAGCCGGGGCGGCGCGGGTGGCGGCGACGCGTGCTCCCCCATCCGCTGGTGTCGGCAGCGCGCGAGCATCTGAGCCTGCTCGCGTACGTGCGCACCTACGCGAACGAGGTCAGCGGCAAGGGTGGGTTCAAGGGCCTCGAACTGGCCGGCAAGCGGGCGTGGACGATGACCGGCCGTCCGCTCACCCACCCCGAGGTCGTGAAAGGGCTGCGGGACTTCCTGTCACGGGTCGTCGTCGCGCTGTCCGCCGAGAGTGGCGCGGCCCCCGGTCGGGTGATCATTGCGATCGACGAGCTGGACCGCATCGGTACCGGCGAGCCCGCCCGGCGCTTCCTCAACGAGATCAAGGCCGTCTTCGACGTGCCCGGCTGCCACTACCTGGTCTCTGTCTCCACGGAGGCCCAGCACGACTTCGAGCTGTCCGGCATCGGCCTGCGCAGCGTCTTCGACAGCTCGTTCGACGAGGTCGTCCGGGTCGACTACCTGGACCTCGCCTACGCCCAGAAGCTGCTCCAGCGCTACGTCCTGGGACTGTCCGCGCAGTTCCAGGCCTTGGCCCACGTGTTCTCCGGCGGCCTCGCCCGGCAGCTCGTCCGCACCGCCCGCGCCGTCGTGGAGCAGGGGCGCGAACGACGGGGCAGCCTGCTGAGCGAGGTCGTGCGCGCGTTCGCCACGGACGAGCTGATCGGTGTCCGCCAGGTCGCGGCCGACGCCCTGGCGGTGGTGGACGACCGCGCCGGGGCCACCGGGCTGCTGCGGCTCCTCGACGAGCACCCCGGTACCCGACCCGACGACCTCGACGCCTACCGCGACCGCGTCCTGTCGGCGTACCCGGGCACGTCCGAGCAGGTCGGGCGGCTCCGCGACGCGGTGGCCGCGCGCGCCGCGTTCCTCTCCACCGCTGTCAAGATCTTCACCGACGACCTGGACGGGGCCAGGATGCAGGCCGTGGACTTCGACGAGCTCGCCCGCGCCCGCCGGTACTGCGACACGAACCCCGAAGCCGGTATCGGCCTGCTCGACGACATCACCCGGAGGTGGGACAGGTGACCTGGCAGGACGACCCCGTGGGCTCGGCGCTGCGCGGCGAGAACCCGACCGTGCTGCGCCGGCTCCACGCGGGCTTCGCCGCCCTCGGCGACGTCCAGTTCCCGCCCGGCTGCTGCGTCCTGCTCACCGACGACCCGTCGGTCGGGCGGCTCACGGACCTGCCGCGGCCCCGGCGCCTGCGCTTCCTCGCCGACGTCGAGCTGCTCGCCGAGGCGGTGGAGGTGGTGTGCGCCCGCCGCGACGAGCGGTTCCGCCGGGTGGACATCGAGATCCTCGGCAACACCGACCCGTTCCTGCACGCCCACGTGCGCGCCCGGTACGGGTGGGAACCACCCGAACTGGTCGGCCGGCCCGTCCACCTCCACCCGCCCGGGGTGTGGACCGACCCGGAGCACGCGCTCGGCCCGCGGCACGACGACCTCCGCGACGCCCTGGTCGCGGAGGTCGACCGGCTGGTGGCGCTCTAGCGGGAGGCGTGCGCGTCGAGCACCGCGGCCACGGCCTCGGTGACCCGCGCCGCCTGCTCCAGGTGCAGCCACTCGTCGGGCACGTGGCAGTTCGAGTCCGGCCCGACCGCGCCCGTGACCAGGAACTGCGCCCGCGGGTACGCCTCGGCCAGCAGCGCCATGAACGGGATCGAGCCGCCCAGGGCCACGGCCCGCCACGGCGCGCCGAAGACCTCCTCGCCGACGCCGTCGAGGGTGGCGCGCAGCCACGGCGCCAGCTCCGGCGCGTCCCAGCCGGTGGCGTGCTCGACGCGGGACAGCTCGACGACCGCCCCGTACGGCACGTCGGTGGTCAGCAGCCGCCGCACCGCCTCCAGGGCCGCGGCGGAGTCGGCCGTCGGCGGCAGCCGGAAGCTCAACACCAGGGTCGTGAACGGCCGCAGCACGTTGCCCGCGTCGTCCGGCGACGGCAGGCCGTCCGCGCCGGTGATCGACAGCGTGGGCCGCCAGCCCGCGTTCAGCGCCAGCTCGACCTCGTCCTCGACGACCGGCCGGGTGCCGCCCGCCCACGCCACGGGGCCGGTGAGCGAGCCCGGCGCGGCGGCCACCGCGTCGCGCACCTCGGCGAGCCGGTGCTCCGGCACGTCCACGTGCATCTCGCGCACCAGCACCTCGCCGGTGGCGGAGTCCTCCAGCCGGTCCAGCAGCCGCCGGGCGATCCGGAACGACGAGGGCACGACGCCGCTGCCGGTGCCCGAGTGCAGGCCGGCCTCCAGCACGCGCACCGTGGCGGTCACCTGCACGAGGCCGCGCAGGGACGCGGTCAGCCACATGCGCTCGTAGTCGTTGCCGCCCGAGTCCAGGCACACGACCAGCGACACGTCGCCCAGCCGCGGCCCGAGGTGCTCCAGGTAGGCGGGCAGGTCGGGGCTGCCCGACTCCTCGCCCGTCTCCAGCAGCACGACGCACCGGGAGTGCGCGCCGCCGGCCGCGCGCACCGCCTCGATCGCGGCCACCGCGGCGTACCCGGAGTAGCCGTCGTCGGCCGCGCCGCGCCCGTACAGGCGGCCGTCGCGCACGACCGGCGTCCACGGGCCGAGGCCCTCGGCCCAGCCGCCGACCGGGGGCTGCTTGTCCAGGTGCCCGTACATCAGGACGGTGTCGTCGGACGCCGCACCCGTGCCGGGCACGTCGACCAGCAGCAGCGGCGTGCGGTCGGGCAGCTGGACGACCTCGGCGGTGGCGCCCGGCAGGTCGCGGTCGGCGATCCAGGCGCGCACGTGCTCGACGGCGGCGGCCAGGTGGCCGTGCGCCGCCCACGCGGGGTCGAAGGCGGGGGAGATCGCGGGTATCGCGACCAGGGCGGACAGGCTCGGGAGGATGTCGTCGTCCCAGAGCCCGCGAACGGTGCGGGTCAGTGCTGAACGGTCCACGGCCCGATCCTGTCACGGCTCCCTGCCCCGGCGGACCCGGTCGGCTGACGGGGTGGGCCGACGGGTGGGCCGACCGGGGCGGCGCGCCGGCGGTTTCGCAGGGTGGAAAAGCCCAGTCGCCCCGATGGTCGGTAGTCCATCCACGCGGCCGACCCCCTACGTGGGCGGTTGCGCCCGACCGGCCGCGCCCCGCCGCGTGCGACCGGGGTTAACGAACGGTAACCGGGACACGGGCGTCCGCTGTCCGGACGCTGTGGTCGGACTGCCGAAGATTGGCCGTCCAACCGTTACCGCAGGTGAGGGGGCTGCGCTCTGAGTCACGAACTGGGACGGGGCTCACCATCCCGGGTGAGGCCATGTCAGGATGTGGATGAGAACACCGTCAGCGCCGACGGTTGCCCGACCCCCGACACCCAGGGGGCGACGGCGACTGGCGGTGCAGCCGCGCAGTGTCGTCACAAGCGACCGGGCGGCCTCGTAGACGAGGAGACAAGGCGCATGTCGTCCCCCGAAGAATGGACGCACCCAGGGCCGGACGCAGCTCCGGCCACCGGTGCGGCACCGACCGCGGAACAGGTGATCGCCGGCTTGCGAGCGACAGACGAAGGCGGCGCCGACCTGGTGCAGCTGCTCACCCCCGAGGGCGAGCGCGTCACGCACCCGGACTTCGACATCGACATCACCGGCGAGGAGCTGCGCGGCCTGTACCGCGACATGGTCCTGGTCCGCCGCGTCGACCGCGAGGCCAACGCCCTCCAGCGCAAGGGCCAGCTCGGCATCTGGGTCCCGCTGCTCGGCCAGGAGGCCGCGCAGATCGGTGCCGGCCGCGCGCTGCGCCCCACCGACATGGCGTTCCCCAGCTACCGCGAGCACGGCATCGCCTGGACGCGCGGCATCAAGCCGACCGACCTGCTGGGCATCTTCCGGGGCACCGACATGGGCACGTGGGACCCGGTCGAGCACCGGTTCCACCCCTACACCATCGTGATCGGCAACCAGGTCCTCAACGCCGCCGGCTACGCCATGGGCCAGAAGTTCGACGGCAAGGTCGGCGACGCCGACGGCGAGGCCACCATCTGCTTCTTCGGCGACGGCGCCACCAGCCAGGGCGACGTGCACGAGGGCTTCGTGTGGGCCGCGGTCTACGACGCGCCGCTCGTGTTCTTCTGCCAGAACAACCAGTGGGCCATCTCCGAGCCGACCGAGCGCCAGTCGCGCCTCCCGCTCTACCAGCGGGCCCGCGGCTACGGCTTCCCCGGCATCCGCGTCGACGGCAACGACGTCCTCGCCACGCTCGCGGTCACCCGCTGGGCGCTGGAGGAGTGCCGCCAGGGCAACGGCCCCATCCTGATCGAGGCGTTCACCTACCGGATGGACGCGCACACCACGTCCGACGACCCGTCCCGCTACCGGCTCTCCGACGAGCTGGAGCTGTGGAAGCTCAAGGACCCGATCGAGCGCGTCAAGGTGCACCTGGTCAAGCAGCAGTGGGCCGACCAGGCGTTCTTCGAGTCGATCGAGGCCGAGGCCGAGGAGATCGCGGTCGAGCTGCGCGACTACTGCGTCGCCCTGCCCGACCCGCCGGCCGAGCGGATCTTCAGCGAGGTCTACGCCGAGGGCAACCCCGTCCTGGAGGCGCAACGCGACGAGTTCCTGGCCTACCACGCCGGGTTCGCCGGAGGTGAGCACTGATGGCCGCTCCGACCATGGACCGCACCGCGGCCACCGCGTCCGCCGCGCCCGCCGCGGTGCAGACGACGACCATCGCGAAGGCCCTGAACAACGGCCTGCGCGCGTCGATGGAGGCCAACCCCAAGGTCATCGTGATGGGTGAGGACGTCGGCAAGCTCGGCGGCGTCTTCCGCATCACCGACGGCCTCCAGAAGGACTTCGGCGAGCAGCGCGTGCTCGACACCCCGCTCGCCGAGTCGGGCATCATCGGCACCGCCGTCGGCCTCGCGATCCGCGGCTACCGCCCGGTGTGCGAGATCCAGTTCGACGGCTTCATCTTCCCCGGCTTCGACCAGATCGTGTCGCAGGTCGCCAAGCTGCACTACCGCACCCAGGGCCGCATCAAGCTGCCCATCGTCATCCGGGTGCCGTTCGGCGGCGGCATCGGCGCGGTCGAGCACCACTCCGAGTCCCCCGAGTCGTACTTCGCGCACACCGCGGGCCTCAAGGTCGTCTCCTGCTCCAACCCGGCCGACGCCTACTGGATGATCCAGCAGGCCGTCGACTGCGACGACCCGGTGCTGTTCTTCGAGCCCAAGCGCCGCTACTACGAGAAGGGCGAGGTCGACACCACCGCCGCCCCCGGACCGCTGTTCGAGTCCCGGGTGCTGCGGACCGGCACCGACGCCACGCTCGTGACGTACGGCCCGATGGTGCGCACCTCGCTCGACGCCGCCGCGGCAGCCGAGGAGGAGGGCAGGTCGCTGGAGGTCATCGACCTCCGCACGCTGTCCCCGCTCGACCTCGCGCCCGTGTACGAGTCGGTGCGCCGCACCGGCCGGCTGGTCGTGGTCAACGAGGCGCCGTCCGAGTCGTCCATCTCGTCGGAGATCGCGGCCAAGGTGCAGCAGGAGTGCTTCTACTCGCTCCAGGCGCCCGTGCTGCGGGTGACCGGGTTCGACACCCCGTACCCGCCGTCGAAGTTGGAGGAGGAGTTCCTCCCCGACCTCGACCGCGTGCTCCACGCCGTCGACCGCTCGCTGGCCTGGTAGGGGGAGAGCTGTGCCGCAGTTCAAGCAGTTCCCCCTGCCCGACACGGCCGAGGGGCTGACCGAGGCCGAGATCCTCACCTGGCACGTCAAGCCAGGTGACGCGGTCAAGGTCAACCAGGTCATCTGCGAGATCGAGACCGCCAAGGCGGCCGTCGAGCTGCCGTGCCCGTGGGACGGCGTGGTCACCGAGGTGCTGGCCGAGGTCGGCCAGACGGTGGAGGTCGGCTCGCCGATCATCACCATCGACCTCGACCCGTCCGGCGCCGCGGCCCCGCCCGCCGCACCCGCCACCAACGGCAAGATCGGCGAGGAGATGCCGGGCGGGCGGATCGCCACCCTGGTGGGGTACGGCCCGAAGTCGGGCGCGGCCAAGCGCCGCGTCCGCAAGGACGCCCCCGCCGCGCCCGTCGCCCCGGCGGCCCCCGCGCCCGCCGCCGTCCAGGCCGCGCCCGCCCCGCCGGTCGCCCCGGCGGTCGTCCCGACCCCGGTACCCGCTCCGGCTCCGGCTCCCGCCCCGGCGGTCGCCCCCCGGGGCGGCTACGTGCCGCTGGCGAAGCCGCCGGTGCGGAAGCTGGCCAAGGACCTGGGCGTGGACCTCTACGCGGTCCCCGGTTCGGGCCCCGGCGGCGTCATCACCCGCGAGGACGTCGAACGGGCCGCCGCCCCGTCCCCGTCCTCGTCCGCCGCCGCCCCGGTCGCCGCTGCCGTCCCCGGTGCCCGCGAACGGCGCGTGCCGATCAAGGGCGTCCGCAAGGCCACCGCCCAGGCGATGGTGGACAGCGCCTTCACGGCCCCGCACGTCACCGAGTTCCTGACGGTCGACGTGACGCCGATGATGGAGCTGCGGGCGCGCCTGAAGTCGCACCCGGAGTTCCGGGACGTCAAGCTCACGCCCCTCGCGTTCGCCGCGAAGGCCGTGCTGCTGGCGGCCCGCCGCACGCCCGACGTCAACGCGACGTGGGACGAGGCGGCGCAGGAGATCGTCTACAAGGACTACGTCCACCTGGGCATCGCCGCCGCCACCCCCCGTGGCCTGGTGGTGCCCAAGGTCCGCGACGCCGACGGCATGTCGCTGAAGGAGCTGGCGGTAGCCCTGGACGCCCTCGCCACCACGGCCCGCGACGGCAGGACGACGCCGGCCGACATGATGGGCGGCACGTTCACCATCACCAACGTCGGCGTCTTCGGCGTCGACACCGGCACGCCGATCATCAACCCGGGCGAGGTCGCCATCCTGGCCCTGGGCGCGATCCGCGACATGCCGTGGGTGGTGGACGGCCAGGTCGTGCCGCGCAAGGTCTGCCAGCTGGCCCTGTCCTTCGACCACCGAGTGGTCGACGGCCAGCAGGGCTCGCAGTTCCTGGCCGACGTGGGCGCGCTGCTCGCCGACCCCGGCGTGGCGATGACCTACTAGCCCGACCCCTCCGCGAACGCCGGGAGCCCTCGACGGCTCCCGGCGTTCGCCTTTCCCGGTGCCCCGCCACCGCCCGTGCGTTAATCGGGTTGAACTTCCACCCACTGGAGATTCCAAGGTGGTCCCCGTGACGCACTACTACTCGATCGGCGACCTGGCGCGGATCACCGGGCTGTCCACGCGGACGATCCGGTTCTACTCCGACTCCGGCATCGTCCCCGTCGCGGGGCGGACGGTCGGCGGGTTCCGCACCTACGACGTCGACGGTCTGGCGCGTCTCCGGCTCGTCCGCACACTGCGCGACCTGGGCGTCGACCTGCCCACCGCGCAGCGGGTGCTGGCGAGCGAGGTGTCCGTGGCCGAGGTGGCCCGGACGCACGCGGACGCCATCGACGCGCAGGTGCGCGTGCTCCGGCTGCGCCGGGCCGTGCTGCGCGTCGTGGCGAGGAACGGGGAGGTGGAGATGGTGCACGAACTGGCCAGGCTGTCCGAGGAGGAGCGGCAGGCGATCCTGGACGACTTCTTCGACGAGGTCTTCGGCGGGCTGGACATGGACCCGGGCTTCGTGCGGGGCATGCGGTCCGTCCGGGTCGAGCTGCCCGACGACCCGACGACCGAGCAGCTGGAGGCGTGGGTCGAGCTGGTGAACCTGGTGCGCGACCCGGGCTTCCGGGCGTCGATCAGGCGCATGTCGGAACGCCACCAGGAGATGAAGGCCGAGGGCGCCGACCTGTCCGGCACGGTCGACTCGAAGCAGATGGAGGCGTTCCAGTACGGCGTGGCCCAGGTCCGCGAGGCGCTGGACAAGGGGATCGCCCCCACGTCACCGGAAGCGGCGGCGGTCGTGGCCCGCGTCAACGAGAGGTGGGCGGAGGTGACCGGCGTGCCGGTCGGCCCCGAACTGGCCCGGCAGCTGGAGGAGTTCGGCGACCCGAGGGCGGAGCGCTACTGGGCGTTGATCGCGACGATCAACGGCTGGCCGCCCGTGCCGGACACCACCGCGGAACGTGCC
>NZ_JBPKJK010000215.1:0-12972 GCF_051756985.1 Saccharothrix sabaoui | reverse complement strand
AGGGACCGCTCCACCGCCTCGACCAGCTCCGGGGGCAGGGAGGGCCGGCCGGTGTCCAGCAGCCAGCGCTCCAGCGCCCGGCCGGGATCACCGAGGTGGGTCGTCGTCCCGGCCGCGGTGGACCGCACCGAGCCGTTCTGCACGACCACCTCGGACTCCCCGCCCCGCCCTCGGACGTGGACCAGGAAACCCCGGTACCCCAGGGGGTTGGCGAGCGCCGTCGGCGGTGCGGTGGGCAACGCGGCCACCTTCGCCGTGAAGGCGTCCGCGTCGGCGGGCGGCAGCGACCAGGTCGGGTTCGGCTTGCCGGAGAAGATGTCCAGTTCCACTTCCACCGCGCGGTCCCCTCCCGGTGTCGTGCTCGGCGCCACCCCGGGTGTGGGTGGCGCCGAGCCGCAGCTCGCGAGCACGAGCACCAGGAGGACCCAGGCCACGGCCATCGCTAGGCGACCAGCGCCGTGCTGTTGTTCTGGTAGAAGTACCCGCAGAAATCGGTGTAGTTGCCCCGGCAGCAGTTGTTCGGCGCGTACCCGCTGCCCTGGTACTGGTAGATGCTGTTGCCGCAGTCGTCGGTGTACTTCGCCGGTGTGCCACCGGGCTTGTGGCCCCACCACCAGTAGGGGGTGCCGGTGACCAGCCGGTAGAAGTGGTAGTCCACACCCGGCCAGATCACCATCACGATGGTCAGCGTGTTGGTCTGGCACCCGTCCAGCCAGCCGTCCGCGCGCAGCCCGTCGGTCACGCCGCCGCAGGTGATCGACGTCGCCGGGCGACCGCCGTAGCGCCCCGGCAGCGCGTAGCGCGAGTTCGCCAGGTGGTTGCTGGCGAAGCAGTAGCAGTTGTTCCTGGTGACGTAGGCGGGGTCGTTGAACAGGGCGGCGTTGGCGTTGAAGTAGTTCGACCCGCACGACCACCACGTCGCGCCCGCGGCCGAGATGTCACCGCCCTCACCCGCCGGCCCGTGCGGTCCCTCGCCGCTCAGCCGCGGCTGGTGCTCGTCGGTCGGCAGCGGGACCTGCCGCGGGTCCGCCGCCGCCCAGGACGACTCCAGCAGCACGACGCCCTGCCCGGCCACCTCGCGGAGTTCGTCGGTCACCGCGGTCTCGCGGCGTTCGGACGTGCCCAGCAGCCACTGGGCGATCGGTTCGTCCGCCGGCCTGCTGCCCACCCGGAACTCACCGGGCAGCGACCGGCCGGCGGCCAGCCTGGTCGAGCTCCACACGCCCGTGTCCGGTTTGACCAGTCGGACGAGCAGGCCGCGGTAGCCGAGGCTGAACTGCTCGTCCTCCGTGGCCGCCGGTGAGAGCTGGCCCGGATCGGCGGTGACCCGGTCGAGCAGCTCGCGCTCCTCGGCCTCCGAGAGCACCCACCGCGGGTTGGGCATACCCGAGAAAATGTCCAATTCGACTTCCAACATGACGGCACCTCCCCAGTGCCCCCTCAGGGATACTCCGACTGTGACCCAGATCACTAGGGTCTTTCGGCACGTACCGGGGCCGGGACCGGCTCCGCCACCACCGAACCCTTGTGCCCCAACAGGTCCATCGACGACCGATGGGTCCCGCGGCTGTCGGCGCGGCCACCGCCGACAGCCGCGTCAGTCGTGGTCCGGGCGACCGGTGAGGTGGTGGTCGGCGGCCTCGACCGCCTCGGCGAGCAGCCGCCGCACGTGCCCGCCGCGGGCGCGGTAGACGGCGCGGCGGCCGTCCCGCCGCACCGACACCAGGCCGGCGAGCTTGAGCTTGGCCAGGTGCTGCGACACGGCGGGCCGCGCGATGCCCACGGCCCCGGCCAGCGTGGTCACGTCGTACTCCTCACCGCACAGCAGCCACATCATCCGCAACCGGGTGCCGTCGGCCAGCATCCGGAACCCGTCCACGGCCGCTTCCACGTGGCCGTCGGCGGGCAGCCGTCGCCAGTCCGGCGTCGTGGCCCCATCGTCGCGTGCGCGCATGAGCACCAATGCTCCCACCGGCGCGGACGTCCGACCACAGCGGACCCGCCGTCCGCGGCATCACTGGTCGACGGGCTTGGAGCGCGGGTCGTCGAACCAGCTCCCGGTGAACGCCTTGAGGGCGTCCAGGTCGAACGCGTCGCAGGTGAGGGTCCCGTAGGCGTGCACGGCCTTGAGCAACTGGGTCTGCCCGGGTTCGGCCCCGGCGACGACGCGGTTGCCGTCCGGGCCGGTGACGTGGGCGCGCAGCGCGTCGAGGTCCCCGCCCGCCAGGCCGCTCGGGTAGTGCACGAGCACGTAGCCGTCGCCGAGGACGTGGGCGAAGTCGGGCTCGGGGTAGGTCTCGGTGGGCTCGTAGAAGTCCTTGGGCGGGTGGCCGCCGTCGCCGAGCCGGTAGGTCTCCTCGTTCGGGCCGGTGGTGCACGACCTCACCGCGTCGCGGTCGGCCAGGGCGGGCGGGGACGTGGCGACGAAGGGCAGCGCGACGGCGGTGACCAGTCCGGCGGCGGCCAGCAGGACCCCGGCGGCGCGGGGCGCGCCGGGCCAGGTGACGAAGCGGGCGAACACCCTGCCGAGCAGGACGAGGACCGCGATGGCGGCGAGCTGGCCGATCTCGATGCCGACGTTGAAGGCGACCACGCGGACGAGCAGGCCGTTCTCCGGCAGTCCGAGGTCCTGCAGGCGGGTGGACAGGCCCAGGCCGTGCACGAGGCCGAAGCCGAGGACGGCGAGGGTGAACCAGCGCCGGTGCTCCGGCCTGCCCAGGATCGCGACGACGCCGACGAACAGGACGCTGAGCGCGATGACGACGTCGACCGCGACGGCGTCGACCCGCCAGCCGGCCAGGGTGCCGACGACGAGGGTGGTGCTGTGGCCGAGCACGAACACGGAGACGAGGCCGGCGGCGCGGCGCAGCTCGCCGGCCAACAGCACCACGCCGGCGATGAACAGCAGGTGGTCCCAGCCGAGCAGCATGTGCTCGACGCCCAGCGGGACGAACTCCCAGGGGGTCTTGCCGGCGGCGGAGCCGATGCCGTGGGCGGAGGCGGTGCCGGGGAACCCGGCGAGTGCGGCGGTCAGGACGGCGAGCGCGGTCGCCGTGCGGCGTGGGGACACGGTGGTTCTCCTGGACAGCGTGGGGGACCCGCCCGGAGGGGCGGGGACGGGGGTTCGCGGTGTCAGGAGGGGGCGGGCGGTCCGCGCCGGGGCGTGGTGCGGCGCGGCGGGGCGGTGCGGACCGCGGCGCGGTCGTCGGCGACGAGGGCCACCCACAGCGGCCGGTGCGCGCGGAACGCCGAGGGGACCACCGGCCACCAGGCGGCGAGCGCGCGGGCGACCGCGAGCACGGCGGCGTCCGCGCGGGCCAGTACCAGCCCGGTGAGCAGCGCCGCGGCGGCGTGCCCGACGAGCATGCCCGCACCGGCCCCGTACCCGTGGTGGGTCAGCCCGGACAGCCAGGCGAACCCGAGGTGCAGCACGGCCTGCGAGAGCCCGAGCAGCAGCAGCGCGTCCACCGTGCCGCGACAACGCGTCACCAGCGGCCGTCCGGTGAACGCGAGGAGCGCGGTGAGCAGGACCGCGGTGCCGACGTCGGGCGGCTCACCGGCACCCGCGCCGTGCGCGACGCACGCCAGCACCGTCGAGGTCACCGCGAACGCCGTGCTCCGGGCCGCGGGCACGACGGCGCGCTGCGCGGGCCCGGAGGTGGTCACGGTCGCAGGGTAGAGCGGCGGCGCGGGCGCTGTCACCGAGGAGCGGGCAGCGGGGCGGCGGCGCGTTCGATGAGCATGTCGGTCATCGTGCGGATGTCGGATCTCTGCGTGACCAGCATCTGCGCGGCGAAGTTGCGCAGGATCCCCACCGACGCGCGCTGCTTCGCGTGCTCCATCATCGACATCCCGCCCTGGTGGTGGCGGGTCATCAGCTGCAGGTAGTAGACGTCGAACTCCACCCCCGCCAGGCCGCGCAACCTGGTCAGCTCCTCCGTGGTGGCCATGCCCGGCATCAAGGCCGCGCCGGACGGGGTGAACCCCGCCGTCGAGTCGTGGCCGTGCCCGCCTTCCACCATCCAGCCCATGTGACCGGTCGGCGAGGTCACCGGCTGCTGCCAGAACGCCAGCCAGCCCTGCATGCGGCCGATCTGCTCGATCTGCATCGTCTCCACGTCGAAGGCGAGCTGGAGCACCTCGGGATCGGCGGTGCGGTCGCGGGCGAGGGTGGACATGGTGACCGCCTGCTGGTGGTGCGCGGTCATGTCCTGGGAGAACCCCACGTCCACCGGACCGGGGCGGGGTTCCACCGGTGCCGGTGCCCGCAGCAACGTGCCGAGGAACACGCCGACCACCGCCACCGCCGGCACGCCCGTCGCGATGACGACCCACCGCTGCCGCGGTGCGCGGGGCGGCGGGGCGTCCCGGTCGAAGGCGATCCCGTCATCGCTGATCACGGTGGTCATACCGGGTGGGTCTCCATCGTCGGTGGGGGTGCGCGGCCGGAACGTGGTCAGTGTGGCCGGCGCAGGGGCGTTCCGGCGAATCGCGTTCGGACGCCGGCGCGGGTGCACGGGAGTGGCTGTTGCCAGTCGTGCGCTGTTGCAACGTAGTCGCGTGCGCACATGAGCACGTATGGTGTCACCGCACTCGCCCCAGGACGACGCCACCAGGAGGAGCGCAGCGATGCTCGCCGTGTTGTCGAACCGCACCTACCGGCGGTTGTTCACCGCCCAGGTCGTCGCCCTGACGGGCACCGGGTTGGCCACGGTCGCACTCGGCCTGCTCGCCTACGACCTGGCCGGACCGGACGCGGGCGCGGTGCTGGGCACGGCGTTCGCGATCAAGATGGTCGCCTACGTCGGCATCGGCCCCCTGGCGGCTGCCCTGGCCGCGCGGTTCCCCCGCAAGCGCCTGCTGGTCGGCCTCGACCTGGTGCGCGCGGCGGTCGCCGCCGTCCTGCCGTGGGTCGACCAGGTGTGGCAGGTCCACCTGCTGATCTTCCTGCTCCAGGCGGCCTCGGCGGCGTTCACGCCGACCTTCCAGGCCACCATCCCCGACGTCCTCACCGAGGAGCGCGACTACACGCGCGCGTTGAGCCTGTCGCGCCTGGCCTACGACCTGGAGAGCCTGCTCAGCCCGTTGCTGGCCGCCGCCGCGCTGCTCGTGATCGGCCACGACCAGCTGTTCGTCGGCACCGCGATCGGGTTCACCGCCTCCGCCCTGCTGGTGGTCGCGGCGGCACTGCCCGCCGCGCAGGGCAGCACCCCGACCGGCCGCCCGCTCGCCGCCACGACCCGGGGCGTCCGCGCCTACCTGCGCACACCGCGCCTGCGCGGGCTGCTCGCCGTGCACCTCGCCGTGGCCGCCGCCGGGTCGGTGGTCCTGGTCAACACCGTCACCTACGTCCGCGACCTGCTCGGCCGCGACGAGACGTCCGTCGCCGTCGCGCTCGCCGCCTACGGCTTCGGCTCCGCCACCGCGGCCCTCGCCCTGCCGCGCCTGCTGGACCGGTGCCGCGACCGCCCCGTCGTGCTGCGGGCGGCGGCCTCGCTCGCAGTCCTGCTCGTCGCCGCCGCCCCGGCGACCGCGTTCCCCGGCGACCTGCGCTGGCCGGCCCTGCTCGTGCTGTGGGCGGCGATCGGGGCCGCCGGGTCACTCGTGCTCACCCCGGGCGGACGCCTCCTGCGCCGCTCGGCGCACCGACCGGACCTGCCCGCCGTCTTCGCCGCCGACTTCGCCCTCTCCCACGCCTGTTGGCTGCTCTGCTACCCCCTCGCCGGTTGGCTGGCCACCACCACGTCCGCGGCCACGACCCTGTTGGTGCTCGGCGCGGTCGCCACCACCGCCACGGCGGCCGCGGTCCGGCTGTGGCCCACCGACGACCCCGAGGTCGTCGAGCACGACCACCACGACCTCGCCCCGGACCACGACCACCTCGACGGTGCCGTCCTCGTCCGGGGACGCCACCGCCACCGGCACGCCTACCGCATCGACGACCTGCACGCCCGCTGGCCCGCCTGACCCGCGCGGGACCGCACCCCGCCGGCCCGGCCGCGATACGATCCGGGCACGGCCCTGGAGGGTGCCGCCGGGTTCGCGGGCAGGACCGAGTCCACCTCCGCACCGGACCACGACCGCACCACGACGATCTCTTTCGACCCGAACGCGGACCACGGGGCGACGAAGGAGACGTCATGCCCGAACTCCCCGCGCGCCCGGACCCGGACCAGCTGCGCCACCGTGCCAAGGACCTGCTCAAGGCCGCCCGGCGCGGCGAACACGAGGCACTGGCCCGCCTACGCGCGGTCTCCGACCGGGTAGCGCTCTCCTCGGCGCAGCTCGCGATCGCCCACGAGCACGGGTTCACCGGCTGGACCGCCCTCAAGCGCGAGGTCGAGCGCCGCGCGGTCCTCGACAGCCGGGACCTCCGACGGCTGGCGCGGCTGCTGACCGAGCACCCCGACTCGGCCACCACCAGGATGCGGCGCTGGAGCGACCACACCGAGGGCGTGGACGTGCTCGGCTACGTGGCCATGCTGCGCTTCGACCACCGCAGGCTCGGCCTGCCCGACGAGCTGCCCGGCACCGGCGCCGTGGTCAGGGCGCTGATCGACGCCGGCGCCCCGGTGGACGGCCACCCGGGTGACAGGGAAACCCCGCTGATCACCGCCGCGAGCTACGGCGACGCCGAGGTCGCACGGGTCCTGGTCGAAGCCGGAGCCACCCTGGAAGCCACGTCCGCGCCCGACTCCGGCGGCGTGCCGAACGGCACCGCCCTGGCGCACGCGGCGGTCTTCGGCATGACCGAGGTCCTCGACGTCCTGGTGGCCGCCGGAGCACGGGTCGACACCCTGGAGATGGCCGCCGCAGCAGGCGACATCACCTCCTGGCCACTGGACCGCGCCTCCACGCAGAGCCGCCTGCGGGCACTGGTGTTCGCCGCCGACCACCAACGGCTGGACGTGGTGGACCGGCTGGTGGCCGCCGGCACCCCGCTGAACCAGGCCGACGCCGACTGGGGACGCCTCCCCCTGCACGTAGCCGCCCACAACGGCCGCCCCGCCGCCGTCCGCCACCTGCTCACCCACGGCGCAGACCCCGCCCTCCGCGACCCCCGCCACCACCGCACCCCCCTGCAGTGGTGCCGCGCCGCCGACCACCACCGCGACAGCCCGGCGCACGACGAGGTCGAAGCACTCCTCCAGCCACTCACCGAATAGCACCGCCCGGCAGTCGGGCCCCGTCCGGCCCGAACAGGAATTCCTGCGGAGGGAGCGTCGTGGAAGGCGGAGCGCGTTACGACGACGAGGACGGCGACGACCACGTCACCAACCACCTGGAACTGGGCTGCGGCAACGTCGTGCAGGCAGGGGTCGTGCACGGTGGTGTCCACTTCCACACCACAGCGGTGACGCCGCAGTCCCCGACCGCGCCGGCACCCGACCGGACAGCGGGCGATCACGACGTCCGCGCACCGATGTCCGGCGGGGAGTCCTCCGCTCCGCCTCGGCACGCGGTGTGCGGTCTCGCCCCGTGCGCCACCGCGAACGGCACACCGCTGGTGCCGAAGAGCCTGCCGCGCGACCTCGCCGACTTCACCGGTCGCGAACACGAACTCCGCCGGCTGTTCGCCGCCGTCGAACGAGCCGCGGGCGACGGGGCCACCGCCGTCGCCATCCACGCCATCGACGGCATGCCCGGCGTGGGCAAGACGACCCTGGGCGTCCACGCCGCCCACGTCCTCGCCCCGAAGTACCCCGACGGCACGCTGTTCCTCAACCTCTGGGGACACACACCGCGGCAGGAACCCCGCGATCCCCTCGACGCCCTGCACGCCCTGATGGTGGACATCGGCGTACGACCCGACGTCCTCGCCCGGCACAGCACCCTCGACGACCGCACCCGCCTGTGGCGCGGTCTGGTCGCGGATCGCCGGCTCCTGATCCTGCTCGACGATGCCGCCGACCACCACCAGGTCACCCCTCTGCTCCCCGGTACCAGGGGAAGCCTGGTTCTCATCACCAGCCGCAACCGCCTCCCGGAACTCGACGGCGTCCACCCCCTCACCCTCGACGTCCTCCCGCCCGCCGACGCCGCCCACATGCTGCTGCGCCTGGCCCTGCGAACACCCGATCCCGCCGAAGCCGAGCACGTGGCCCGGCTGGTCGAGCTGTGCGGACGGCTGCCGTTGGCGATCGCCATCACCGCGTCCCAGCTCCGCACCCACCCCACCTGGTCCGTCCGCCGGCTCGCGGACATCGTCGCCGCCCAACTCACCCAGGACACCGGGAAACTCGGCGAGCTCGACCACGGCGACCGTTCCGTCGAAGCCGCCTTCGACACCTCCTTCCACGACCTGCCGGCGGACCTGCGCTCGATGTTCGCGCTCCTCGGCGTCCACCACGGTCCCGAGATCGACGCCCCCGCCGCCGCGGCGCTCGTCGGGACCACACCCACGCGCGCCCGCCGCGCACTCGACGCCCTGCACCTCCGACACCTCGTCCAGGAGACCGCTCCCGGGCGCTACCGCCTGCACGACCTGCTCCGCGCCTACGCCCACACCCGTGCCACCCGCCTGGACCTCGGGCACCGAGGACAAGCCACCACCAGGGCCCTCGACTACTACCTGCACACCGCGCACACCGCCACCCGACTCCTGCCCGCACGCCGCACGCGCAGCACGCCGGTCACCCCCACCGCTCCGGCACACCCCACCGCGATCACGACCACGGACCACGCCGTCGACTGGCTGACCACCGAACTGCCCACCCTCGTCACCGCCGTCGAGCACACCCACACCACGCACCCCACCCACACCCTGTGCCTGTCCACCACCCTCTACCCGTACTTCCGCGCGGTCGGGCACTGGCACCACGCCTGCGCCATGCTGCGCACCGCCCACGCCACCGCCGCGCGAACCGGCGACCTGCGCGCCCGAGCCGCCGTGCTGAACGACCTCGGCTACGTGTACCGCAGACAGGGCGACCTGGACGCCGCGGCAGCCGCCCAGACGCACGCTCTCGAACTCCACACCCGAAACGGAGACCCGGTCGGGCAGGCCGCCACGCTCACCGACCTCGGCTACGTGCACCTGTTGCGGGGCGAGCTGGACGCGGCGGCCGACACTTCGAGGCGCGCGGTGGACCTGTACGCCCGCAGCGACGACCCGTCGGCCCACGCCAACGCGCTCAACAACCTCGGCCGGGTGCACCTGCTGCGGGAGGAGGCGGACGA
Organism: Saccharothrix sabaoui; assembly: GCF_051756985.1. Lineage (NCBI taxonomy): Bacteria > Bacillati > Actinomycetota > Actinomycetes > Pseudonocardiales > Pseudonocardiaceae > Saccharothrix > Saccharothrix sabaoui. Next base: position 3,792 of record NZ_JBPKJK010000215.1, on the reverse strand, counting down.
GGCGGCCGACACCCTGATGCGGGCGCTCGACCTGTACCGCCGCAGCGAGGACCCGCTGTCGCAGGCCAACGCGTTGAACAACCTCGGTTACGTGCACCTGCTGCGAGGCGCATCGGCTCAGGCGGTGGACGCGCAAGCACGGGCATTGGACCTGCACACCCGCAGGGGCGATCTGCTGGGGCAGGCGAACGCGCACCTGGGCCTCGGCATCGCCCACCACCGACAACACGAACCCGGCCCTGCCCGTGCCCACCTCAGCCGTGCCCTGCACCTCTTCACGAGTGGCCAGGACGTCGACGGCCAAGCCGAAACCCACAACGCCCTCGGTGACCTCGCCCTCGACCACCCCGAAAGCGGAGCCGCCCGCACCCACTACACCACCGCACTCGACCTCGCCCGCACGTGCGGAACCAAACTCCACGAAGCCAACGCCCTCGTCGGCGAAGCCCGTTGCCTCCACCGCGCCGGTGACAGCCGGCACGCCATCACCCGCCTGCACGAAGCACTTGTCGTCCAACGCGCGGTGAACAGCCCGCACGCAGCCCGGACCACCCGCCTCCTCGCCGCCCTCGACCCCGAACGACCACGTGGACTTGCTTCGGCGCCACATCGGTGCGAAAGACCAACTCGCTCGTCCCCTCCCGGGTGCAGCCCGGGCTGTGCAGGCCGGTGATCGGGTCGCCGGTGTGCGCGGAAAGCGCGGTGGGCGCAGCCCAGGACGCAGCCGGCGCAGCCCCGGAACACCCGCTCCCCGTCAGGCGGGTTCGCCGGCGCGCACCTTCGCGCGGCCCGGCGTCCACCAGTTCAGGTCACCGAGCAGCGCCATCGTGGCCGGGACGAGGAGGCACCGGACCACGGTCGCGTCCACCGCGATCGCGACCGCCAGGCCGACGCCGAACATCTTGATCGTCGGGTCGTCGTTGGGCACGAACGCGAGGAAGACCCCCACCATGATCGCCGCCGCCGCGGTGATCACGCCGCCGGTGCCGACCAGGCCCTCGCGCACCGACCGCAGGTTGTCCCCGGTCAGGCGGAAACGGCGCCGGACTTCGCTGAGCAGGAACACCTCGTAGTCCATCGACAGGCCGAACAGCAGGGCGAACAGCACGAGCGGCACGAAGCTCGGGATGGGCACCGGGCCGGAGAGCCCGATCCACGTCGCGCCCCAGCCCCAAGTGAACACCGCCGTCAGGACGCCGTAGGCCGCACCGATCGACACCAGGTCCACCACCGCCGCCTTGAGGGCGAGCAGCGGCGCCCGGAAGGCGAGCAGCAGCACCACGACCGACAGCAGCAGCACGACCCCGATGACGAGCGGCAGCCTCTCGGTCACCCGGTCCGCGAGGTCCACCCGGGCGGCGACGTTGCCGCCGACGTGCACGCCCACGCCCGGCACGGACAGGTCGCGCAGGCGGTGGACCAGGTCCGCCGTCGCCGGGTCACCGCCAGGGGTCGAGGCGATCACCTGGACCGTGACGAGCCGCCCGTCCCCGGCCGGTGTCGCCGGCCCGACGGCGGCCACCCCCGGCTGGGCCCGCACCGCCGCCACGAGCGAGGACGACCGGGGGTCACCCGGATCGGCGACCGGTGTCGACAACCGGCCGAGCACCGTGATCGGCGTGCCCGCGCCCGGCCCGAACGCGGCCGACACGGCGTCGTTCGCCTGGCGGACGGCGGTCGACTCGGGCGACGACCCGGCGTCGAGCTGACCGAGCCGCAGGTCCACCGCCGGCAGGGCCAGCAGGACCAGCAGCACGAGCGCCACCCCACCCGCCGGCCAGGGCCGGCGCGTCACCCGGTCGGCCCCGCGAGCCCAGGTACCCCCGGAACCGGCGAGTCGGACCACCCGCTCGTGCAGCGCCCCGCCACGAGCGAGCCGCGCCCCGACGAACGAGGTCAGCGCGGGGAGCAGGGTCAGCGCGGCGAGCACGGCGAACGCCACCGCGACCCCGCACGTCCAGGCGAGCGTCTGCAGCAACGGCACGCCGGTCAGCCCCAGGCCCGCGAGCGCCACCGCGACCGTGACACCGGCGAAGGCCACCGCCGCACCGGCGTCACCGGCCGCGCGCTCGACGGCCTCCGGCACCGCGAGGCCCGACCGCGCCAGCGCGCGGAACCGGCTGAGCAGGAACAACGAGTAGTCGATACCGACGCCGAGGCCGATCATGAGCGCCAGGGTCGCCGCCTGGGCGGGCATCGGGGTCAGGTTCCCGGCGAGCCCCACCACCTCCAGCGTCGCGAGTACCGACAGCGCCGAGGTCAGCAGCGCCGGCAGCGCGCCGACGAGGCCGCCGAGCGCGAGGAACAGCACCAGGGCGGCCAGGGCCAGGCCGAAGTACTCGTCGCCGGTGCTGCCCGAACCGTCGACGGCCTGGGCGAACGCCCCGCCGGGCAGCACCCGCAGGCCGGCGTCGGCGGCGGGCCGGGCGGCGTCGGTGACGGCGAGCGCCACCGCCCTGGTCAGCTCCGCCCGCCGGACGTCCAACCCCACCGTGAACCAGCCCGTGCGCCCGTCCCCGGACAGCGACCCGGCCCGGACCGAGGGCGCTTCCACCGAGGTCACGTGCCCGACCGCGCGCAGCGAGGCCGCCGTCGCCGCCAGCACCCCGGCGCGGGCCTCGTCGTCCAACCGCCCGTTCGGGGCCACCAGGACCACGGTCCCGGCGGTGAGCGGGGCCGCCGACGACGCGGTCAGGTCCCGCACGAGCTGGGCGTCGGTGCCCGGCAGGCTCACGTCGTTGTCCGTGGGCGTGCCGATCAGCCTCGCGCCCGCCACCGAAGTCAGCACCAGCAGCACCCACGCGCCGACCACGACGAACCGGTGCCGGACGCAGGCCCGGCCCACCGCCGCGACGACGCGCGCCACCCGACCGTCGTGCGGCACGCCGTTCATCGGTCCCCCAGCGGCCCTCACCGCGACGGGAGGGCGTGTTCGGCGAATCCGGTGGGTCGCACCGGTGGCGGCCGAACCTAACAGACGCACCGGAACCGCTCCGGGACAACGGTGGAGACGGGCTCGACCCCTGCGGTTCACCGGATAAATCCACAGTGGACCGATCACCTGGAAGAACGTTCCACCACCGGCCATCGGGAGCTAAAAATGTTAGCGCTAACTTTAGCTGCGCGGACCATTCACACGTGAGGAAGCCAGCTCAGAACCCTGTTACAGCCGCACTTGGGAGCGTTCCCTTACGCCGGTTCGGCCTTTTGGACCAATCCGTCGACCAATTTCCGAACAGCTTCTTGTGAACGTGAACACAGACCTGTAACACTCCTGTTCGGCACGTTCGGGCAGACCTCCCACCGCGTCCGCCGCCGCGCGGGGCCCGAAGTCCGGACATGCCGGGTGCGAGGCCGATGTCGGCGTCGCGCCCGCCGGTCCACACCGCCGCGCGGTGCCCGGCAGTCCTGCCCGCCACCGCCCGGGAACCCGGGTGGACCCCGGAGAGTGTGGAAGATGGAACTGACACCGAGGTCAGTGTCACGAGCGGCGCTCGCGTCGACGGTCCCGACGGCCCCGCCCGGGACCACCGACCGGCAGTGGCGACCCCTGCGCGTCGGCTGACCCGTCCTCACCGCGCTTCCGTCCCCACAGCGCACCCGCCCCACAGCGCACCCGTCCCACAGCGCACCGTCCCCACCTCGACGAAGAGGAGTACGTCCATGGTCCGGTCAGGTCACCACCCACCCACCACCGTCCCACGCGTCCGCGGGCATCGCCTGGCCGGTGTCGTCGCCGTCGTCGCCGTGCTGCTCGGCGGGCTGCTGGCGGCGCTCGGCGCGACTCCCGCG
>NZ_JBPKJK010000214.1:0-13041 GCF_051756985.1 Saccharothrix sabaoui | reverse complement strand
GAACAGGTGTTCGAGCCGACCAAGACTATCCTGCCGGCCCGGCACTCCTCAACCCGGCCGCGCGTGGTCTCATGAACGGGTGAGCGCACTCGACCACCCCGGCATCCGCAAGGTCGCCGCCGCCCTGGCCGAAGCGGGGCACCACGACGCGGCGAACGGCATCCGCGTGCTGGCCGACGCCGTCCGCACCGCCGCCGCGGCGGCCGAGGCCGTGGGCGTGCCGGTAGGGGCCATCGCCAACAGCCTCGTGTTCGCCGCCGTGAAGGGCGACGCGACCACCCCGCTGCTCGTGCTCACCTCGGGCGCGCACCGCGCGGACACCGGGAAGCTCGCCGCCCTCGCCGGGGTCGACCGCATCGACCGCGCCACCCCGGACTTCGTCCGTCAGCACACCGGCCAGGTCATCGGCGGCGTCTCCCCGGTCGGCCACCCCGCGCCCATCCGGACGTTCGTCGACGTGGCCCTGGAGCGGTACGAGGTGGTGTGGGCCGCGGCGGGGCACCCGCACGCCGTCTACCCCACCACCTGCGCCGGCCTGGTCGACCTGACCGGCGGCACGCCCGCCGAGGTCGCGCAGTGACCGCCGCACCGTCTCAGCGGCTCGTCGAGCTGTCCGCGCGCGAGCTGAACGCCCGCCTCAGCGAGGCGCTGGCGCTGTACGTGAGCGCCATGGACTACCCGCCCGGCACGGCCGAGCAGCGCGCGCCCATGTGGTTGGCGCACATGCTGCGCGAGGGCTGGCGGTGCGTGGTGGCCCTCGGCGAGGAGGACGAGCTGATCGGCATCGGCTACGGCTACCGGGGCTCGGTGGGCCAGTGGTGGCACGAGCAGGTGCGGCACGGCCTGACCACGGTCGCCGGGCCGACCGCGGTCGAGGAGTGGATGCGCGACTACTTCGAGCTGACCGAGCTGCACGTCCTGCCGCGCGCCCAGGGCCGGGGCCTCGGCGAGCAGCTGCTGCGCAGCCTCCTGGCCGGCGTCACGACGTCGCGCGTGCTGCTGTCCACGCCGGAGGGCCCGAGCAAGGCGTGGCGCCTGTACCGGCGCATGGGGTTCGCGGACGTGCTGCGGCACTACCAGTTCACCGGCGACCCGCGCCCGTTCGCCGTCCTGGGCCGGACCCTGCCGGTGGACTAGCCCCCGGCCCGCGGGCCGGACCCCGCGAACCGGACCACGCGGGCCGGGTCCGCGGACCGGATCGGCCCGCGGACCGGCCGGCGGGTCAGAACGGGGACACGAACCCGGTGGCCTTCAGGTACTTCCCGGCGTTCAGCCCCTCGATCGGGCGCAGCTTCGAGTAGACGACGCGCTCGCCGAAGTTGCCCTCGACCGTCCGCACGTGCGTGGCCTTGAGCCCGGTCCGGTCGTACTTGACCTCGACCACCAGCCCGACGTGCGCGTGGAAGTCGGGGAAGTTGCCGTACACGACGGCGTCGCCCGGCTCCACGTCCCGCTCGGAGACGTCCTTCCAGCGGCCGTTGGCCTTGCCCCACTTCTGCCAGTACGTCGCCCAGTGGCCCTGCTCCAGCACGGACGCGCCGGGCGCGGGCCGCATCGACGGCTTGTCCACCACGCCCGCGGTCGCCCACGCCCAGTTGACGAACACGCCGCACCACTCGGCCGGGCGCAGCACGCCCGGTTCCACGTCCTGGTACTTCTGCGGGTAGTAGTTGCCGTTGCCCTCGCGCTGGCCGACCTCGCGCAGCGCGTGGTCCACGATGTCCTGCCGGATGCGCCACTGCGCCTGGTCGCCCACCCCGGGCTGGGCCTGCGCTGGTGCCGCCCCGAGGAGCAGCAACGCGACCGCCAGCGCCCCGAGCGCGGCGCGCCTCGTACGTCCGCCCATCGGTCCCCCCTCACTCGTACGCACGACAATCAAACACCGACCCCGGTGACCTGCGCGTGAGGCACCGGGGTCGGAATCGAACCAGAACGTCAGAGTTCCGCCAACCGCTCGCGCAGCGTGTCCAGGCCCATGGCGCCCATCTCCAGCGCCCGCGTGTGGAACGCCTTGAGGTCGAAGTCGGCCCCGTGCCGCGCCCGCGCGTCCTCGCGCGCGGCCAGCCACAGCCGCTCGCCGATCTTGTACGACGGGGCCTGGCCGGGCCAGCCCAGGTAGCGGTCGATCTCGTCGTGCACGTGCGACGCGTCGGTGATCGTGCGGGTGAGCATGAACTCCAGCCCCAGCTCCGGCGTCCACCGCTCGCCCTCGTGGAACCCGGTCCCCCTCGGGATCTCCAGCTCCAGGTGCATGCCGATGTCGATGATCACCCGGGCCGCGCGGAACAGGTGCGCGTCGAGCATCCCGAGCAGGTCGCCGTCGTCCTCCAGGTAGCCCAGCTCTCGCATCAGCCGCTCGGAGTACAGCGCCCAGCCCTCGCCGTGGCCGGAGACCCAGCACAGCAGCCGCTGGAAGTCGTTGAGCCGCTCGGCCTGGTACACCGCCGTCGCGACCTGGAGGTGGTGGCCGGGCACGCCCTCGTGGTAGACGGTCGAGACCTCGCGCCAGGTGGAGAACTCCTGCTTGTCGTCCGGCACGGACCACCACATGCGGCCGGGCCGGGAGAAGTCCGGCGTCGGGCCCGTGTAGTAGGCGCCCACACCCCCGCCGGGCGGCGCGATGCGGCACTCCAGCGCCATCAGCTCGTCGGGCAGCTCGAAGTGCACGTCCCGCACCTCGCGGAGCGCCTTGTCCGACAGCTCCTGCATCCACGACTGGAGGCCGTCCTTGCCGTGCACCAGGTACCGGGGGTCCGCGTCCAGCGCGGCGGCGGCCTCGGCCAGGCCGGCGCCGGGCTTGATCCGGTTCGCGACCTGCCGCATCTCGGTCTCGATGCGGGTGAACTCCGCCCAGCCCCACTCGTAGGCCTCGGCCAGGTCCAGCCGCGACCCGGTGAAGAAGCGCGACTGGAGGCGGTAGACGTCCTCGCCCACCGCGTCCTTCTCCGGCGCGCGGGGCGCCAGCTCGGCGCGCAGGAACGCCGCCAGGTCCCCGTAGGCCGAGGCCGCCGCCTCGGCGCCGGCCCGCAGCTCCGTCCGCAGCGCGCCGTCACCGGGGGCGCCCGCGACGAAGCCCGCGAAGAACGACGGCCGATCGCCGCGCCCGGCCCACGTGTCGCACTGCTCGGCGACCTTGGTGACCTGGCGCAGCGCGGCGACCCGCCCCTTGTCCGCGGACGACGCCAGGCCGGCGCGCAGGTTGGCCAGCGCCTCCGGCACGGCCTTGAGCCGCTGGGCGATCACGGCCCAGTCGTCCTCCGTGGAGGTCGGCATCTGGTCGAACACCTCGCGCAGCGACTGCACGGGGCTCGCGATCACGTTGAGGTTGCCCTCGACCAGGCCGGCCTCGTGCAGCTCCACCTCCAGGCCGACGCGCTCCAGGAACACGGCCTTGGCGTCGGCCTCCGACTTGTCCGCCGGCTCGGCCGCCCCGACCGCGGCGAGGGCCTTGCGGGCCAGTTCCTCCCGGGCCGCGTGGCCCTCCGGCGAGTAGTCGGGCAACCGGTGGTCGTGGCCGGGCTTGCCGATGGCGGTCGCGACCAGCGGGTCCGCCGCCGCGTAGTCGGCCACGAACTGGTTGCTGATGCCGTGCACGCCGGCCTGGGAGGTTGACATGCGCCGCACGTTACCGGCGGCCCCTGTACCACCGACAGGTATTTAGCGAGGCTCACGATTCTGGACCACCGGTCAACTTTTGACGGCAGCCGGCAGGATGACCGCGTGCCCAGGGCCTCCGCGCTCCTCCTGCCGGTCTTCCTCCTCGCGCTGCTGTCGCTGACGGGGTGCGTCAGGCTGCACGCCGCCATGGCGTTGTCGCAGGACGACCGCGTGTCCGGCGAGATCACCGCCGCCACTCCCCCCGCGCGGGACAACGACCCGGGCCCCCAGCTCAAGGTGCCGGAGGAGCTGGCCGGCCGGGTCACCACCAAGCCGTACGCCGTGGACGGGTACGTCGGCACCCAGGTGTTCTTCAGCGGCCTGGCGTTCGACGAGGTGCGGGCCCTGTCGATCGCGACCAGCGCCTCGTCCAGCCGCTACCAGCTGAACTTCCGCCGCTCCGGCGACCTGGTGTCGCTGTCCGGCTCGGTGGACCTGACCCAGGTGCCGCCGGAGCGGGCCGACATCCAGGTGAAGATCAGCTTCCCGGGTGAAATCATCGACACGAACGGGCGAGAAGAGGACAACGCCACCATCGCCTGGTCACCCAAACCGGGCCAAGCCTCGATGCTGAACGCCACCGTCCGCTACGAGGGCGACAACGCCGTCTCGTACTTCGGGTGGACGATGCTGGTGGCCGGGCTGACCGGCGGCGCGGCGCTCATCGTCGTGGTCCTGGCGGTGGTCGCGCACAGGCGCAGCGCGCTGGCCTGACGGCCCCCTGTCACACCTCGCCGGGCCGCCCCGTCCCATGGGCATGAGGATGAACTTCGCCGCGGTCGCCCCCGAGGCGTACCAGCTGATGATCGCCCTGAACACCTACGTCACCGAGAACGTGGACCACACGCTCCTCGAACTGGTGAAGCTGCGCGCCTCCGTCCTCAACGGCTGCGCGTTCTGCGTCGACATGCACACCCAGGACGCCCTCAAGGCGGGCGAGAACCCCCAGCGCCTCTTCGCGGTCGCCGTCTGGCGCGAGTCCCGGTTCTTCGACGACACCGAGCGGGTCGCCCTCGAACTGACCGACGCCGTGACGCGGCTGGGCGAGCACGGCGTGCCCGACGAGCTGTGGCAGCGGGCCGCGGCGGCGTTCGGCGAGAAGGGGCTGGCGGACCTGCTGGCGCTGGTGATCAGCATCAACGGCCTCAACCGCCTGGCCGTGACCCTCGACTCGGCCACCGAGCGGCACCTGCACGCCTGAGGGCCGCGCGGCCGTCCCCGCTCCCCGGAGGCACCGGGCACCGGGGACGGCCGCACCGGCTGACCGCGTCGGTCAGTCCCGCGCCGGTCGGGCCGGCGATGGTCAGGCCGGCGATGGTCAGGCCGGCGATGGTCAGGCCCGCGTCGGTCAGGCCCGCGCCGGGACCAGCCCCAGCCGCCCGACGACCTCGCGCGTCGCCCTCGACCGGTTGAACGTGTAGAAGTGCAGCGCCGGCACGCCCTCCGCCAGCAGCCGCTCCCCCATCTCCGTCACCAGGTCCACCCCGGCCTCGCGGAACGCCGCCGCGTCCCCCGCCAGCGGCTCCAGCCGGCGCGCCACCGCGGCCGGCAGCGGGGCGCCCGACAGCTCCACCGTCTTGGCCAGCGTCCGCGGCGTCGTCAACGGCATCAGCCCCGGCAGCACCGGTGTGTCGCAGCCCACCGCGACCACCCGGTCGCGCAGCCTCAGGAAGTCCTCCACGTCCAGGAACAGCTGCGCGATGGCGAAGTCCGCCCCCGCCCGCAGCTTGCTCACCAGGTACTTCGTGTCCTCGTCCAGGCTCGCCGACCGGGGGTGCCCGTACGGGAACGCGGACACGCCCACGCAGAAGTCGCCCAGCTCCCGGCACAGCCGCACGAGCTGCTCCGCGTACGTCAGCCCCTGCGGGTGCGGCACCCACTCGCCGTGGGGGTCGCCGGGCGGGTCGCCGCGCACCGCCAGGATGTTGCGCACGCCGACCGCCGCGTACCAGCCGATGACGTTGCGCAGCTCGGCCACCGAGTGGTCCACGGCCGTCAGGTGCGCCATCGGCACCAGGGTCGTCTCCTGCACGACGCGCCCGGTGGTCCGGATGGTCCGGTCGCGCGTCGAGCCGCCCGCGCCGTAGGTGATCGACACGAACGCCGGGTCCAGCGGCTCCAGCTCCCGGATCGCGCGCCACAGCACCGTCTCGTCCGCCGCGTCGCGGGGCGGGAAGAACTCCACGGAGAACACGGGGGAGTCCCCGCTCAGGCGCTCGACCACCGACGTCATGCCACCAGCCTAAAGGCACCCCCAACCCGTGGGAGGAACCTTTCACCAGATGGGACCGACCACCCGGTTGGGCAGGCCCCCGGGGCAGGGGCGACGATAGGCGGGTGCCGCTCCACCCCCTGGACCTCGAACTGCCCAAGCACGTCGACGCGGCGTTGGCGGGATACCTGGCCGACCGCCGGGTCCTGGGTGCGCGGATGGAGGAGAACTTCACCGGCGCGGTCGACGCGCTGGCCGACTTCGTCCTCGGCGGCGGCAAGCGCATCCGCCCCACCTTCGCCTGGTGGGGCTGGCGCGCCGCGGGCGGCGACCCGGAGGGCCCGGGGACGCCGGCGGTCCTCACCGCGGTCAGCTCCCTCGAACTGATCCAGGCGTGCGCCCTCGTGCACGACGACCTGATGGACGCCTCCGAGACCCGCCGGGGCATGCCGACCGTGCACGTCCGGTTCGCCGAGCGGCACCGCGAGCGGGGGTGGCTCGGCGAACCCGAGCGGTTCGGCCTGGCCGCCGCCGTGCTGATCGGCGACGTGGCCCTGGCCTGGGCCGACGACATGCTGTTCGCCGCCGGCCTGCCCACCGACGCCCTCCAGCGCCTCAGCCTGCCGTGGCGGGACATGCGCACCGAGATGCTGGCCGGCCAGTACCTCGACGTGCTCACCCAGGCCCGGGGCGACTCCTCGCCCGACGCCGCGCTGCGCATCGACCGCCTCAAGACCGCCGCCTACACCGTCGAACGCCCGCTGCACATGGGCGCGGCCATCGGCGGCGGCTCGCCCGAGCTGGTCGACGGCCTGCGCGCGTTCGGCCGGGACATCGGCGTGGCGTTCCAGCTGCGCGACGACCTGCTCGGCGTGTTCGGCGACCCGGCCGTCACCGGCAAGCCCGCGGGCGACGACCTGCGCGAGGGCAAGCGCACCCTGCTCGTGGCGCTGGGCATGCAGCGCGGCGCGGACGTGCTGCACGAGGCGCTGGGCCGCCCCGACCTGGACCCCGCCACCGTCGACCTGGCCCGCGCCCAGCTCCGCGACGTCGGCGCGGTGGACGCCGTCGAGCGGCGGATCACCGAGCTGACCACGTCCGCGCTGGCCGCGCTGGCCGCCGCGCCCGTCGCCGAACCGGCCGCCGACCGCCTCGCCGAACTCGCCATCAGCGCCACCGAACGGACCCACTGACGATGCGCACCGTCACCGGCCGCACCGACCACGTCGTCGTGGTCGGTGCGGGTCTCGCCGGGCTGTCCGCGACCCTGCACCTGCTCGGCGCGGGCCGCCGCGTCACCGTGGTCGAGCGCGACGCCGTGCCGGGCGGCCGGGCCGGGCGGCTCGACCTCGGCGGCTACCGCTTCGACACCGGCCCCACCGTGCTGACCATGCCGGAGCTGGTGGACGAGGCGCTGCACGCGGTCGGCGACTCGCTGGCCGACCGGCTCGACCTCCTCCCGGTCGACCCCGCCTACCGGGCCAGGTTCGCCGACGGCTCCGTCCTCGACGTGCGCGCCGACGCGGACGCCATGGAGGACGAGGTGCGCCGGTTCGCCGGTCCGCGCGAGGCGGCGGGCTACCGCGACCTGCGCCGCTGGCTGACCGAGCTGTACCGGGTGGAGCGCGACTCGTTCATCGGGGCGAACTTCGACTCGCCGTTCTCCCTCCTCACCCCGCACCTGGCCAGGCTCGCCGCCCTGCGCGGGTTCGCCCGCCTCGGCCCCTCCGTCGCCCGCTTCCTGCGCGACGAGCGCCTGCAGCGCGTCTTCTCCTTCCAGTCCCTGTACGCGGGCGTGCCGCCCCGCCGCGCGCTCGCCGCCTACGCCGTGATCGCCTACATGGACACGGTCGCGGGCGTGCACCACCCGCGCGGCGGGATGCGGGCGCTGCCGGACGCCCTCGCCGCCGCCGCGGTCGACGCGGGCGCCGACGTGCGCTACCAGACGCCGGTGGCGTGGCTGGAGCGCGTCGGCGGGCGGGTGAGCGCCGTGCGCACCACCCGCGGCGAGCGCATCCCGTGCGACGCGGTCGTGCTCACCCCGGACCTGCCCGCCGCCTACCGGCTGCTCGGCCACCGCCCGCGCCGGCCGCTCCCGATCACCTGGTCGCCGTCGGCCGTCGTGCTGCACGCGGGCGTGTCGCGCACCTGGCCCGAGCTGGCCCACCACACCCTCTTCTTCGGTGCCGCGTGGGAGCGGACGTTCGACGAGCTGACCCGGCTCGGCACGCCGATGAGCGACCCGTCGCTGCTGGTCACCGCCCCGCCCGAGCAGGGCATGTTCGTGCTGGCCCCGGCGCCGAACCTGCACGCCGGCCCGGTCGACTGGGCCCGCGTCGGCCCGGCCTACCGCGACGAGCTCGTGGCCACCCTCGAACAGCGCGGCCTGACCGGGTTCGGCGACGCCGTCGAGGTGGAGCGCCTGGTCACCCCGCTCGACTGGGCCGGGATGGGCCTGGCCGCGGGCACCCCGTTCTCGGCGGCGCACACGGTCGCGCAGACCGGGCCGTTCCGGCCGCGCAACCTGGTGCTCGACAACGCGGTGCTGGCGGGCTGCGGCACCACGCCGGGCGTCGGCGTGCCGCCGGTGCTGATCTCCGGCCGGCTGGCCGCGCAGCGGATCACCGGCGCGAGCGCCCGCGCGCCGCGCCGCCTGCTCGCCGCCCACCGGGCACGCGCGCGCTCCTGAGGGGCCGCCGCGAAAGGCACCCGAACCGGACGGCGCCGCACGTCGAATACTCCATGTGGTCACTCCCCCGGGTGATCACGACGTGCGAGGATCGCCCCGGGCGTTACGAGCCCGTCACCGGGTTGCACCATCACGTGCCGGTCCCTCCTGGCCTTGTGCAACGATGTTCCCGCGATGGCCGCGACCCCGTCCCTCCCCCGATCGAGCGCCGCACCTGTCGAGCCGGTGCGGTCGTCGGCTACCCAGGCGCAGGACCGGCCGGACCCGGGCGGCATCCCGATCCGCACCATCCTGCTCGGCGTGGGCGGCGTCATGCTGCTCGCGCTCGGCGGCACCGGCGCGGGCGCGATCCTCAAGCGCGACCCGCTGCTCGCCGACACCTCGCTGAGCTGGATCAGGTACGGCCACGGCCACGACCTGGCCACCGCCGTCCTCTACCTCGGCCTGGGCATGGTGATCTGGTCGTGGGTCAGGCTCGGCCGGATGGTCCGCAACCGGCACGTGGGCAGCGCCGCCGTGCTCACCGCGATCGTCGCCTGGACGCTGCCCCTGCTCTTCGCGCCACCGCTGTTCAGCAAGGACATCTACAGCTACCTCGCCCAGGGCCAGCTCGCGCTCAACGGCCTGGACCCGTACTCGGTCGGCCCGGCGGTGCTCCAGAGCCCGCTGTCGGACAACGTGAGCTGGGTGTGGCAGAACACGCCCGCCCCCTACGGCCCGCTGTTCCTGATGCTCGCCGAGGGCGTCGTCTGGTCGACCGGCGCCAGCGTGATCGGCGGCGTCGTCGTCATGCGGTTCGTGCTGGCGTGCGGCCTGCTCCTGCTGTGCTGGGCGCTGCCCGGCCTCACCCGCCACCTGGGCGGGCGGCCCGCGACCGCGCTGTGGGTGGCCGCGGCGAACCCGCTGATGCTCGTGCACCTCATCGGCGGCGCGCACAACGACCTGCTGATGGTCGGCCTGCTGGCCGCCGGCGTGCTCCTCGTGCTCGACCGCAGGCACGTGCTGGGCCTGGCCGTGGTCACGCTCGCGTTCGCGGTGAAGGCCACCGCCGTCGTCGCCCTGCCGTTCCTCGTCCTGGTGTGGGCGAGGCGGCTGCACGGCACGCGCGCCGCCCAGCTCGGCAAGGCCATCACCGGCGGCGTGGCGGTGTTCGTCGCCGTGTTCGCCGGCACCACCCTGGTCTCCGGCCTGGACCTCGGCTGGATACCGGCGCTCAGCTCGTCGTCGACGATCGTGAACTGGCTGTCGCTGCCCAGCGCGGTCGGCGACTTCGCGCACACGGTGGTCGACGCGTTCGTCCGGGTCGAGCCGGGCTGGTTCATGACCGTCGCGCGCGGCCTCGGGTCGCTGCTGCTGGTCTACATCGCGTGGCGGCAGTGGTGGGCGGCGCAGGACGGCGGCCCGGACGCGGTGCGGCGGGCGGCGATCACGATGTTCGCCGTCGCGGTGCTGTCCCCGGCCACCCTGCCCTGGTACTTCAGCTGGCCGCTGGTGATGGCGGCGGCGTTCCACTGGTCCGGGACGGCGTTGAAGGCGGGCGCGTTCTTCTCCGTCTGGATGCTGCTCGTCACCTACCCCAACGGCGACACGGCGCTGTACTCGTGGGGCTACCTGGCCTGCACGGCCCTGGTGTCGGCGCTGGCCTGCGCGTCGCTGACCAGACCGGACCCCCTGAAGCTGTCCAGCCGGTACGCGTGACCGCGGGGCTCGGCGCCCGGGCGACCCGCTCTGGGGCCGCCCGGACGCCGGTCGACGGGGAGGTGGTGCGCGGTCGGCTAGAAGGCCAGCGCCTGGGCGCGGCGCTTCACCTCGCGGCCCCGGTCGCCGCGCAGCGCCTCGACGGGCGTGCCCGGCAGGGTCTCGTCCTCGGTGAACAGCCACCGGAGGATCTCTTCGGTCGAGTAACCGGAGTCGCGCAGCACCGTGATGGTGCCGGGCAGCCCCTTCACCACGCCTCCGGCGGCGAGGAAGTCGGCGGGGACGACGAGGACACCGTTCCGGCGCTCCGCGAGGAGTTGGCCGTCGCGCAGCAGCTGGTGGACACGGTTGATCGGCAGGCCAAGCCGCTCTCCGACCTCGGGGAGGTCGAGGACCTCGAGGTCGGGAGCCAGCACATCCGCAGCGGCAGGAATCGCACTCACGTGCGTCACGATGCCACAACGCCGGGAGCGATGCCCTGCGCCAACCGGGTGGTGGGGGTACACCCCCGGGTCGCCTGCCGGACACCCCCTGTTCCGCGGGGCTTTGACGCGGAGCCCACACGCGCGCGTGGGACCATCCAGCGCACAGCACCGATCGGCACCACCCCACCGTACGATCCACGGCTGTGGAAAGGTCGGCGACGAACGTGATCGGCGGGCTGCTCGAACAACGCTACCGGGTCGGCACCCTGGTGGCGCGGGGCGGCATGTCCTCCGTGTACCGCGGTGTGGACACCCGCCTGGAGCGCCCCGTGGCCATCAAGGTCATGGACCCGAGGTTCTCCGCGGACCCGCAGTTCGTCGCGCGGTTCGAGCGCGAGGCGCGGGCCGCGGCGAAGCTCCACCACCCCGGCGTCGTGCAGGTGCACGACCAGGGCGTGGACGAGGACCGGGTCTTCCTGGTGATGGAGCTGGTCGAGGGCGGCACGCTGCGCGACCTGCTCAACGAGCGCGGCAGGCTCGACGTGCCGCTGGCGCTGACCGTGCTGGAGAAGGTGCTCTCGCCGCTGGCCGCGGCGCACCGCGCCGACCTCGTGCACCGCGACGTGAAGCCGGAGAACGTGCTGATCGGGCGCGGCGGCGCGGTGAAGGTCGCCGACTTCGGCCTGGTCCGGGCGATGTCCACGGCGGGCGTCACGAGCGACTCGGTGATCCTCGGCACGGTCGCCTACCTCTCGCCCGAGCAGGTCACCACCGGCACCACGGACGCCCGCAGCGACGTGTACTCGGCGGGCGTGCTGCTGTACGAGATGCTGACCGGCGCGCCGCCGTTCGTGGGCGACAACGCGATCTCCGTGGCGTACCGGCACGTGAACGACGAGGTGCCGCCGGTGCCGGACGTGCCCGCCGAGGTGGCGGAGCTGGTGCGCCGGGCGACCCGCAAGGAGCCGTTCCTGCGGCCCGCGGACGCCGACTCGTTCCTGTCCGAGGTGGAGGCCGTGCGGGCCCGGCTCGGCCTGGTGAGCGCCGACGTGCCGGTGGTGGCCGCCGCCGAACCGGCCGCGTCGACGCCCTCCCCGTCCGCGCCCCCGTCCCCGTCCGCGCCACCGCCCGACCCGGCCGACCAGGCGACGCAGGTCCAGCCCCACCCGCTGGCCCGGCCCGTGGCGTTCGTCGAGCCGGGCACCCAGCAGGTGCCCGCGCCCGGTCCCGGCGAGCAGACCGTGCACATCCAACCGGTCCGGGTCGGCGCGGGCGTGGGCACGGCGTTCGCCGACCCCACGGTGCCCGTGCACCGCCCCAACCCGCTCGTCACGCCGGTCAGCGGCCCGCAGGGCACGCGGGCCATCCCGCGCGGCGCCTTCCAGCCCGTGCCGCCCGTGGAGGCGCCCAGGACCGCGCCCAGGCCGAGGCCGCGCCCCCGGCGGGCGCCGAAGAAGAAGACGCCCGAGCAGTTGCAGGCGGAGCTGCAGGCGCGCAGCAAGCGCCAGTTCATCACCTGGATCAGCGTCGTCGGCGTCGCCGCGCTCGTCATCGGCGTGACGACCTGGTGGTTCTCGATCGGCCGGGTCACCAACGTGCCCGAGCTGGTCGGCCGGGACGAGTCGACGGCCATCTCGCTGATCACCGCCGCCTCCCTCAAGCACACCGTGCGGACCGAGAACAGCGACACGGTGCCCGCCGGCGAGGTCATCAGCACCGACCCGCCCGCGGGCACCGAGACCACGCAGGGCGAGCTGGTGCGGCTCGTGGTGTCGGCGGGCAAGCCCGTGGTGCCGCAGGTGCAGTCCGGCGTCGACCCGGCGGTGGCCGAGCAGGAGATCAGGTCCGTCGGGCTCCAGGCGAAGGTGGACCCGGCGAAGGAGGCGTTCAGCGACCGCGTGCCCAAGGGCAAGGTGGTCACGCTCGACCCCGCGCCCGGCACGCCGGTGCCGATCGGCTCGACCGTGGTGATCGTGCTCAGCAAGGGCGTGCAGCCGCGGCCGGTGCCGAGCGTGACCGGCAAGTCGAAGGACGAGGCGTTCGCCGAGCTGAGCGCCGCCGGGTTCGAGCCGGTCGAGGGGCCCGGCGAGTTCTCCGAGTCCGTGGACGCGGGCAAGGTCGTGCGCACCGACCCGGCCGCGGGCTCGAACGTGTCGGGCGCCGACCGGCGGGTGACCGTGTTCCTGTCGAACGCGGTGACCGTGCCCCAGGTCGAGGGCAAGCGCGTCAAGGACGCCAAGGAGGACCTGGAGAAGGCGGGCCTCAAGGTGGACGTGCAGTTCAACAACAACGACCGGGCCCGCGTGGTCAACCAGTCCGTGCGCGCCGGGCAGCGCGTGCCCAAGGACACCCAGGTCACG
>NZ_JBPKJK010000213.1:0-13124 GCF_051756985.1 Saccharothrix sabaoui | reverse complement strand
CCGCTGGTCAGGGCCCGCGGCGAAATGTGAGACCCTGGTACCACACGGCCCTCACCGGGGCTGTTCGCCCACGGTTCCCCAGGATTCGCCTGTGGCCACCGGCCCGAGCCCGGCAGTGGACGCCTCCTCGTGCTCCCGCTCGTTCCACCGCTCCCGGTGCGACCCGCACCGCACGGCCGGCTCCACTGACCTCACGGGGGACCCCATCAGCGTTTTCACCACGATGCCGCACCCGGTCCACTCCCCCCGCGTGCTCGCGGACGTGTACGGACCCGGCGTCGCCGTCGCCTCGCGCCCCGCCCTGGAGCCCGACGCGCCGGTGGGCGAGCACCGCACCACCCGCGACTCGCTCTCCGCCAGGCCCGTCGCGGTCGCCGCGGACACCCCGCTGATCTCCAGCGCCGGCGGCACGGGCCCCGAACTGCTGGCACTGCTGCGCGACGGCGGCCTGCCGGTCGGCACGGACCTGCGCGAGTTCCGCAGCGAGGCCGGGTTCGCGGCCCGCGTGGCCGAGGCGCTGTCCGACGGCCTGCTGATCGCGATGGAGTACCCGCAGCCGGTCGCGCTGTGCCCGGACGACCGCGCGGTGAAGACCGCGCGGCTCGTCGGCAGCCTGAACAACAAGGCCGGCATCGACACCCTGGTCGACGCGCGCTTCCGCGCGCGGCGCACCGTCGTGCCGCGCGGTCACCTGGCCGGGGCGACGCCGGTCGCCGAGTCGTGGGTGCTCAAGGCCGCCACCGACGACGCGCACGGCGCCAGCCTCGACGTCTACCTCCACGAGGCGGGCGAGCGGGTCGCGCTGCCGGCGTTCGCGGGCCTGGTCGACCGGTTCGTGGTCGAGGAGTACCTGCACATCCGGCGCAACTGGGGCATCCAGCTCTACGTGGGCCCGGACGCGGTGGCGCGGCTGCTGGCCGTCACCGAGCAGCGGGTCGACGAGGCGGGCGTCTACGTCGGCGGGCGGTTCGGCGGCGTCGCACCGCCGCCGGCCGAGCTGCTCGCCGAGTGCCTGGCGGTCACCCGGCGCGCGGCCGAGGCCGGGTACCGGGGGCTGTGCAGCCTGGACTGCGCCCAGACCCGGGACGGCCGGCTCGTCCTGCTGGACCTGAACTTCCGGATCACGGGCGGGTCGATCCCGTTGCTGGCGCTGCGGTCCGTCCGGCCCGACGCGCTGGACGGGTACGCCGAGTCGGTGAAGCTCGCGGTCACCGCGCCGATGGCCGACCTGCTGGCCGAGCTGCGCCCGGCGCTGGCGGCCGGCGGCCTGCTGGTCACCTCGGGCCACGACACCACCCGCACCGACAGCCGCGTGCGGCAGAGCACCGTGCAGCTGCTGGTCCACGGCGACGACCCGGACGACGTGGCCGCGCGCCGCCGCGCCCTGGAAGCCACCACCACCCCCTCCTGACCCGCCACCCCCGAGAGTCCAACCCCCAGACCCCGAGAGTCCAACGCTCAGGACCCGCGAGTCCTACGCTCGCGACCCGCGAGTCCTACGTTCGCGACCCCTGAGTTCTACGCTCGCGAACGGAGAGCCCAGGGGCGCGAACGCAGAACTCAGAGGCCCTGAACGTAGAACTCGGAGGTCCTGAGCGTTGGACTCTCGGGGCTTGAGCGTTGGACTCTCGCGGGTCAGGCGGTCAGGCGGTCAGGCGGTCAGGCGGTTGGCGGCGGCACGGGTGGCCGCCCGCCGCACGTCCCAGAGCGCGCCCATCCGCCGGTACAGCCCGACGGCCTCGTCCAGCGCGACCGCCGCCTCCTCCGCACGACCGGCGCGACCCAGCAGCACGGCGTGGTCCTCCCCCGCCTGCGCCAGCTCGAACAGCCGGCCGACCGAGCGGTAGCGGGCGACGACCCGCGCCATGCCGTCCGGGTCGTCCTCCAGCAGCGCCCGGCACCGCAGGGCGGCGGTGGCCGCGCGCAGCGGACGGGTCTCCCGCGCCGCCTCGACCTCGCACGCCTCGACGGCGGCGCGGGCGGTGGCGCGGTCGCCCTCGTCCAGGGCGAGCCGCACCAGGTCAGGCAGCCACTGGTGGCGCAGCATCATCTGCGCGTACTTCGCGTCCAGCATCCCGCCCAGCACGGCCATCGCCGCGACCGCGTCACCGCGCCGCGCGCACGCCATCGCCTGCGCCGCCACGAGGAAGTCGCAGTTCTCCCGGTCGGCGGCGGTGGCCAGGGGCAGGTTCAGGCCGGCGTCGAGGTGCCGGGTCAGGGCGGCCTCGTCGTCGCGGTGCGCGGCGACCAGCGCGCCGACGCCGTGCAGCAGCAGCACGGGCCCGCCCTCGCGCAAACCGAACCCGGTGAACTCGGGGTCGGCCAGCACACCGTCCACACGCGACACCGCGGCGTCCCACCGCCCCAGCCAGAAGTCCTGCACGGCGCTCGCCACCTGCACACCCGCCGCGGGCGCGCCCAGGCCCGCGATCTCGGCGGCCAGGGCGAGGTCGGCGTCGGCGTCGGCGAGCCGGTCCAGGCACTGGAGCGTGAACGAGCGGTTGTCCAGCAGCACCAGCCGCAGGTCCGACAGCGACAGGTCGGTGCCGACCAGCGCCAGCGCACGGTCCAGGTGGACGACCGCGCCCGAGTAGTCCCGGCGCACCGCGTCGACCTGCCACAGCACCTCCAGCGCCTGGCCGATCGCGAACCGGTCGCCGGACGCCTCCCCCAGCGCGACGGCCTCGCGCGCGCTGTCCGCCGCCCGCTCCAGCTCGCCGATCCCGGCCCGCTGCACCAGCGCGACCAGCGACACCAGCCGCGCCCGCCACACCGGCGGCAGCGCGTCGTCGGCGAGCGCGTCGGCCAGGATCGCCAACGACTCCTCGGCGCGCGACGCCCGGTACGGCACGTACGCCAGCACCCACCGCGCCTGCGCGGCCAGGTCCGGGTCGCGCAGCAGCGGCAACGCGCGCCGGGCGTGCGCCTCGGCCTCGGCGTCCCGGCCGATCCGGAACAGCACGCCGGCCAGGTGCGCGGTCAGCACCGCGCTCCGCGCGCGGTCGCCGGGGTCCACGGCCGGGTCGACCTCGCGGCGCAGCAGCTCGACCGCGACCAGCGGTGCGCGGGCGGCCAGCACCGGGGCCGCGCCGACGAGCCAGTCCGCCACCCACGGCCCGGCCGGTCCCCCGACCGCGAGCAGTTGGCCCGCGACGTGCTCGACGGACGCCCCGGTCCCGGCCAGCGCCTTCGCCGCCTGCTGGTGCAGCGCGACCCGCAGCGCCAGCGGCGTGCCCTCGTACAGCGCCTGCCTGATCACCGGGTGCCGGAACGCCAGCCGCACGCCCGCGTCGCGCAGCACGCCCGCCGTGATCGCCTCCTCCACCGGCCGCACGACGTCGGTGACCGGCCTGCCCCACACCGCGGCCACGTCGCCGACGGTGAACTCGCCGCCGAGCAGGGCGGCCCAGCGCAGCACCTCCCGGGTCGGGTCGGCCAGGTAGTGCAGGCGGCCGGTGACGGCGGAGACCAGCGAGCCGGGTGCCCGGTCGAACGACCCGGCGGGCACGTCGGCCGTCCCCGAGTCCACCCGCACCACCGCGTCGCGCACCAGGGCGTCGGCGATCTCCCGCACGTACAGCGGGTTCCCCGAGGCGCGTTCCACGACGCGGCGCAGCCCCGGCCCGGCGGGCGCGCCGACCAGGTGCCCGGTCATGGCGGCCACGGCGTGCTCGTCCAGCGGCGCGAGGTCGACCAGCACGCCGGACGGCGGGTGCACGTCCTGGCGCAGCCGCCGCACGTCCGCCCGGTGCGGCACCGGGCGGGCCGCGCCGACCAGCAGCAGGGGCAGGCGCGCGGTGAGCCGGCACAGCCGGTGCCACAGCACGACGCTCGCCTCGTCGGCCCAGTGCAGGTCGTCGAACGCGACCACGACCGGCCCTTCCGCGCACCACGACGTCACCAGGGACACCAGCTCGTCCAGGGCGGCGGACACGTGGTCCGCGCCGCCCGGCACGGCCTGGCCGGCGTGCGGCGTCGCCCGGATCGTCGCGCGCCGCGGGTCCGCCGAGTCCGGGGTGACGTCCAGGCAGTCCATCGCCAGGCCCAGCGGGAAGCCGCGGCCCAGCTCCTCGGCGGCGGCGTGGGCGACCCGGTGGCCGGCCCGCCCGGCGCGCGCCAGGACGGCGGCGACCAGGGCGGACTTGCCGATGCCCATCTCGCCCTCGACCCACAGCTGCCCGCCGCGCCCCTCGCCGAGGGCGTCGACCAGCGCCTCGGCCGCCGCCAGCTCGGCGGTCCGGCCCACGAGGACGGGCGGGGCGGCGACGGCCTGGCGGGTGGCGACCGGCACGGCCAGCGCGGGGTCGTCGGCGAGGATGCGGTCCCGCAGCCGGCGCAGCCGGGGGCTCGGCTCGATGCCCAGGTCGTCGACGAGGACCCGCCGCACGTCGCGGTAGACGTCCAGCGCGTCGGCGTTGCGCCCGCACCCGACGAGCGCGCGCATCAGCAGCCCGCGCGGCCCCTCGCGCAGCGGGAACTCGGCCACCAGCGCGGTCAGCCCGGCGATCAGGTCGGCGTGCCGGCCCAGCACCAGGCCGGCCTCGGCGCGCAGTTCGACGGCCGCCACCCGCAGCTCGCGCCACCGCGTCCGCTGCGCGTGCGCGAACGGCCCGGTCAGGCCGGCCAGCGGCTCGCCGCGCCACAGGGCCAGCGCCGAGTCCGCGGCGTGCAGCGCGCCGTCCGCGTCGTCGGCGGCGAACCGCTCGCGCGCCAGGTCGACGTGCCGCTCGAAGAGCACCGCGTCGACGGCCCCGGGCTCGACGTGCAGCCGGTAGGCCGACCCGGTCGAGGTCAGCACCCGCCAGGCCGCGCCGCGGGCGCGCCCCGGTTCCAGCGCCCTGCGCAGCGCCGAGATGTGGGTGTGCAGGTTGCCGACGGCGCTGCCCGGCGCGTCGGCGCCCCAGACGCCGGCGACCAGCGCGTCCCGCGGGACGACGGTGTCGGGCGTCGAGGCGAGCACCGCCAGCACCGCGCGCGGCCGTGCCGACCCGAGGTCCAGCTCGGCGGCACCCGACCAGGCCCGCACCGGCCCGAGCAGTTCGACGCGGACCTCGTTCTGCTGAGCCGACATGCGCGACGCTGCCCCCTCCACCGTTCCCGCCGCCCCCAACCGTAGCGGTGGGGGCGGCGCGGTGGACGGACCTACTCGCAGCCGACGCCGTCGCCGTTGGCGTCCAGGTCGTACACGTCGGGGCCGATGACGGTCACCGGGCCGGTCACGTACGCCGGGCCGTTCCCCTTGCCGGGCCGGCAGTCCACGTCCGCGGCGATCGGCACGCACGGCGTGTAGCTGGCGTGGCAGCCCTGCTGCGGGGCGACCGGGGCCGGGGCCGGGGCCGGCTGGGGGTTCGGCTGCGGCTGCGGCTGCGGCTGCGGCGCGACCGTCGTGGTGGTGGTCGTGGTGGTGGTCGTCGTCGTGGTGGTCGAGGCGGTCGTGGTCGTCGTGGTGGTGGGCGCGGTCGTCGTCGTGGCGCGGGTAGCGGTGGTGAGGTCGGCCGCGCCGGTGGGCGTCGACTCCTTGTCCGCCAACGCCCCGATGAGCACGAACACGAACACCACGGCCGCCGCCGCGATCCACACGGGCCGGCGCGAGAGGCGGGTCCGCGCGGCCACCGGGACGGCCGGGGCCGCGAACACCGCGGTCGGCGGTTCGAGCGGCACGACACCGGTCGTGTCGCGCGGCAGGCGGAGCACGACCTCCAGCCCGCGCACCCCCGCCTTCACGACGGCCTCGCACCCCGGCCGCGCGCCCCGCCCGGTCACCTGGGCGACCAGCCCGGCGTAGCGCTGCGACATCAGGTGCGTCAGCTCCCCGACCCGCCGCCCGTCCAGCCGCACCTCGACGGCCCGCTCCCCCCGGTGCCTGCCGGACTCGACGGCGCACCACGCCAGTTCGGCGACCACCCGCCGCTCCCGGCCGGGCGCCACGGCGTAGCGGGCCAACGCGTCCTGGTGGTGCTCCTCGCGAGTCACCGTCACGGTCACCTCGGCCTGGAGCACGACCAGGCCGTCCGACGAGTTTTCGATCACTGCGCGCTCCCGGGAACGACTGAACGGGTGTAGGCCGTTCATCGCAACGTGCGACACCGCGTTACCGGCGACTACAGCGCGCAGCGGACCTGTGACCGCCGGATGAACTGCATCACCGGATGATGCGAACGGGTCGTCACACCACCCGGAGCACGTGCTTGCCGCGGACGCCACCGGCTTCCATCGCCCGGTGCGCGGCCGCGGCGCCGGACAGCGGGTGGACGGTGTCGATGACGGGGGCGATCGAGCCGTCCTCCACCAGCGCGGCCAGGTCGGTGAACAGGTCGGTGCGCGGGTTGCCGCTGAAGAAGCGCACCCGGCGCGGGCCGAGGGCCGCGGACGCGAGCAGGTAGGCGACGTCGGCGGCCGAGCGGAACGCGATGGCGACCATGCGACCGCCGGGGCGCAGCAGGCGGCGGTAGGCGCGGGCGCCGCCGCCGTGGGTGTCCAGGACGACGTCGAACGTGCCCAGCTCGGCCGGGTCGGTGCGGTAGTCCACGGCGGCGTCGGCGCCCAGGGAGCGGGCGAAGTCCAGGGCGGACGCGGACGCCAGGGCGGTGACGTGCGCGCCGTACGCGCGCCCCAGCTGCACGGCGACGTGCCCGACGCCGCCGGTCGCGCCGCGCACGAGGAGGCGTTCGCCCTCGCGCAGCCGGGCCGCGTCGCGCAGCGCGGTGATCACCGTGGTGCCGACGCCGGGCAGGGCGGCGGCCCGCACGAGGTCCAGGCCGGCGGGGCTGGGCGCGAGCTGCCGGGGGCGGACGGCGACGTACTCGGCCGCGCTGCCGAACGTGCCGCGCGGCAGGGCGCCCCAGACGGGCGTGCCGGGGTCGAAGCCGGGGCCGGAGACGACCTCGCCGGCGAAGTCGACGCCCGTGCGCTTGGGGAAGCGCGGCCCCAGCACGAGCTTCAGCCCGCCGGCGCGGGCGGTCGCCTCGCCGCCGTTGACGCTGGCCGCGTGCACGCGCACCAGCACGTGACCGGGTTCCACCACCGGGTCGGGCGCGGTGCCCTCGTAGAGGACCTCCGGTGGT
The DNA here is from genome assembly GCF_051756985.1 of Saccharothrix sabaoui. NCBI lineage: Bacteria > Bacillati > Actinomycetota > Actinomycetes > Pseudonocardiales > Pseudonocardiaceae > Saccharothrix > Saccharothrix sabaoui. Next base: position 6,060 of record NZ_JBPKJK010000213.1, on the reverse strand, counting down.
CCGTACCGGTCGAACAGCACTGCCCTCATCCGCCACGCCTCCGGGTCAAGTGGAAAGCACCTTCCACTTGACGCTAACACGGTAACCGGAGAGGGCCTTCCACTTGCCGTAAAGTGAGAAGCATGGACGGTCGGACCACTCGGTTGCGCGTGGACGCGCAGCACAACCGCGACCGCGTCGTGGCCGCCGCGCGGGAGGCGTTCGCGGAGCAGGGCCTGGACGCGTCGATGTCCGGCATCGCCCGCCGCGCGGGGGTGGGCGTCGCGACCCTCTACCGGCGCTTCCCGACCAGGCGGGCCCTGGTCACGGAGGTGTTCGCGGAGCAGTTCCACGGCTGCACGTCCGTCGTGCACGACGCGCTGGACGACCCCGACCCGTGGCGCGGGTTCTGCCGCGTCGTCGCGGAGCTGTGCGAGATGCAGGCCCGGGACCGGGGGTTCAGCGCGGCGTTCCTCAGCGCGTTCCCCGACGCCGTACCGGTGGACGAGCAGCGCGCGCGGGCCTGGGAGGCGCTCGCCGCGCTGGTGGCCCGGGCCAAGGCGGCGGGCGACCTGCGCCCGGACTTCACGCCCGACGACCTCATCATGGTGCTGATGGCCAACAACGGCCTGGTCACCGGCTCGGTCGAGGCGGCGGTGGCCGCGTCGCGGCGCCTGGTCGCCTACTTCCTCCAGGCGTTCCGCGCGCGCGGCCCGCTGCCGCCGCCGACCCCGCTCGGCCTGCGCGACGTCCTGGGGTGACCCCCGGGCGCCTCAGCCCTGTTCCTGCTCCACCTGCCGGTTCCACTCGCCCTTGGACGACTGCCAGCCGTCCTCGTCCGCGCCGAGCCGCCAGTAGCCGGAGATCGACATCCGCTCCTTCGCCACGCCGCGCTCCAGCTTCAGGTGCCCGCGCAGCTCCTTGACCATGGTCGCCTCGCCGTGCACGAAGACCTGCACGGCCCCCTCGGGGAACTCCAGCGCCCGCACCGCCTCCACGACCAGCCGACCCCGCGGGCCGCCGGCGCGGTGCAGCCACCTCAGGTCCACCTCGCCCGCGCTGCGCACGACCTGCTCGTCGTCCGGCCCCTCGACCTCGACGAGCACCGTCGCGCGGGCGCCCGGCGGCAGCGCCTCCACGGCCGCCGCGATGGCGGGCCACGCGCTCTCGTCGCCCGCGAGCAGGTGCCAGGACGCCTCGGCGGACGGCGCGTACCCGCCGCCGGGACCGGCGAAGTGCAGCACGTCCCCGGGCTGGGCCTTCGCGGCCCACGGGCCGGCGATCCCCTCGTCGCCGTGCACGACGAAGTCGATCGTCAGCTCGCGCGCCGCCGGGTCCCACGCCCGCACGGTGTAGGTGCGGGTGCGCGGCCACCGCTCGCGCGGGAACGACGCGCGCACCTCGCGCAGGTCGAACGGCTCGGGGTAGACCACGTCGGGCAGCGGGAAGACCAGCTTCACGTAGCTGTCGGTGAACGGCCCGGTCGCGAACCCGTCCAGCCCCTCGCCGCCGAGCACCACGCGGACCATCTCCCGGGCGAGCCGCTCGGTGCGCACCACCCGTCCGTACAACGCCATGTCCTGTGCTCCACTCGCTCCGCTCGATCGGTCACCCCAACCGTACGCGCGGCCGGGATCGATTCGGTGGCGACGGAATCCCTGGTCCTCGGCCCGCTGGAGGTCCGGCACGGCGGGCGGGCGGTCGCGGTGCCCGCGGGCGAGGCCCGGGTGCTGCTCGCGACGCTGCTGCTGCGCGCCGGCGGGGTGGTCGCGGTCGACGCCGAGGACCTCGACCTGCGCCGCTTCCGCGCCCTGGCCGGCGAGGGCGGGCACGCCGAGCTGCGGGCGCTGACCCGCGAGCACCCGTTCGACGAGCGGTTCTGGGCCCTGCTGGTGCGGGCGCCGCACCGCTCGGGGCGCACCTCGCGGCCGGCGACCCGGCGGCGGCCCGCGCGGCGTGGCACGGGTCCCCGGCCGTCCTCGACGCCCTGACCCACCCCCGGGGCGGGGCGGGTGCGGGCCAAGCTCTGACGCCGTACCGCCGTACCGCCGTACCGCCGCGCCGCCGGGCCCGTCGCGGCGTCACGAGGTGACGGCCAGGCCCTCCGGTTGCGTGCCCACGGGCACGGTCGCCAGGACGGTCGCGGACGTGGGGTCGAGCAGGGTCATCACGCCCGCGCCGGAGTTGGTCAGGTAGACGTGGCTGCCGTCGGGGTTGGCGGCCATGCCCTCGGGCAGGCGGGCGACCGGGACGGACGGGCCCACCGGCTCGCCGGAGGGGCTCAGGACGGAGACGGTGCCCGCGCCCGTGTTGGCCACGTGCACCCGGCCGCGCGGGGTGACCGCCACGCCCAGCGGCGCGTTGCCGACCGGCGTGGTCCTGGCGGGGCTGTTGTCGTCGGCGTCGATGACGGTCACCGAGTTCGACCCGGTGTTCGCCACGTACACCCGCTCGCCGTCCGGGCTCACCGCGACGCCCGCCGGGTACAGGCCCACGGGGATGGTCGCGATCGGCTTGTGGTTGCCGGTGTCCAGGACGGTGACGCTGCGATCGCCGTTGTTGGTCACGTAGACGCGCTTGCCGTTCGGGCTCACCGCGGCGGAGTGCGGGAAGCGGCCCACCGGGACCTCGCGGACGGGCTTGTTGGTCGCGACGTCCACGACGGTGACCGAGTTGGAGCCGAAGTTGGTCACGTAGGCGTGGGTCGGGGTGACGGCCACGCCGTACGGGTTGCGGCCGACCGGCACCGTGGCGACCACCGCGTGACCGCGGACGTCGAGCACGGAGAGGGTGTCGGCCTGCTCGTTGGTCACGTACACCCGCTCGCCGCCGGGGGCGGTGCCCACGCCGACCGGGTACCGGCCGACCGGCACGGTGGCGACCACCTCGTTCAGGCGCGTGTCGAAGACCGTCACCGAGTCGGAGCCGCTGTTGGCGACGAACACCTTGACGCGTGACGGGTAGAAGCCCGCCGACGCCTGGCAGGGTGTCAGCAGCGCGGTGACGACGAGCAGTACCACCCCCGTTCGAGTGAACCACTCTCGGGGAAAAACCAACCTGGAGTAGAAAATGATCTTGGACGACACCCTGCTCATGACTTTCCTCGTCTAGGGACTTGTAGCGGTCAGCGCCGCGGCCTAACGCGAAAGAACCTCTACGAGCTGGCTTTTAGCCCTCCACTCGCGAGTGCCGGCAAGCGTGGGTCTTCGGGTGGGACCCAACCGCCGCCGACCGGACACCTGACACTATTGGCCTAGTGGATGGTTCCGCAGAGTGAGGAACGCACGATTGCCTCGTCGGGGTGAGAAACCCCGCTGACAGGGTGACCACCACCGCCCGCCGGCCACCGGCCCGGGCCGGCGGGGTGCACGCGAGCACCCCCGACCGGAGCGCACTACGCTCCCCGCATGGCGAGGTACTTCGACGTGCACCCGGTGAACCCGCAGCGCAGGACCATCGACCAGGCGGTCGCGCTGATCAAGGCGGACGGGCTGATCGCCTACCCCACGGACTCCTGCTACGCGCTCGGGTGCCGGCTGGGCAACAAGGACGGCCTGGACCGCATCCGGCAGATCCGCCACCTCGACGACCGCCACCACTTCACGCTCATGTGCCGCGACTTCGCCCAGCTCGGCCAGTTCGTGCACGTGGACAACTCGGTGTTCCGGGCGATCAAGGCGGCCACGCCGGGCAGCTACACGTTCATCCTCCCGGCGACCACCGAGGTGCCGCGCCGCCTGATGCACCCGAAGAAGAAGACGGTGGGCGCGCGCATCCCGGACCACCCGGTGGCGCAGGCGCTGCTGGCCGAGCTCGGCGAACCGCTGCTGTCGAGCACGCTGCTGCTGCCCGACCAGGAGGAGCCGCTGGTGCAGGGCTGGGAGATCAAGGAGCGCCTGGACCACGTGGTCGACGCGGTGATCGACTCCGGCGACTGCGGCACCGAGCCCACCACGGTGGTCGACTTCTCGCAGGGCGAGCCCGAACTCCTCCGCGTGGGCGCGGGCGACCCGTCCCGCTTCGGCGGCTGAACCCGGGGCGCGGACCGGGCACGACAGCGGTCCGCCACGTCGCATACTGTTTTCCGGTGCAGTCGCCCACGCCGCCGGACCGGCCGCCCGCGCACGCCGCGCGCGGCCCGTGGACCGACGCCCGCGGACGGGGGTACGACCACTCCGCCGCCTACTACGCCTCCGACGACGAGCTGCTGTCCGCCGCCGTGCCCTTCCTGCTCGACGGGCTGGCCCTGGGCGAACCCGTCGTGGTGTCGCTCGCGCCGGAGCGGGCCGGGTTGGTGCGCGCGGAGCTCCCCCGAACGGCCGGGGTCGTGTTCACCGAGACCGACGACCTCTACGCCCGCCCCGCCTCCGCGATCAAGTCCTACCGGGAGCTGATGGCCCGGTTCGTGGCGGGCGGCGCGCGCGGCATCCGCATCGTCGGCGAGATCCCGCCGGCGGCGCTCACCACCTCGTGGGACTGGTGGGCCCGCTACGAGTCGGCGGTCAACCACGCCTACGACGACTTCCCGCTGCGCAGCATGTGCGCCTACGACACCCGGACCACGCCCCGGCGCGTGCTCGACGACGTCGCCCGCACCCACCCCCTCACGGCCGCCCCCGGCGGCGGGCGGCGGGTCGACGACCGCTACGTCCCGCCGCCCTCCTTCCTCGCCGAACCGCGACCGCCGGCGCCCCTCCCGATCCAGTCCGCGGCGCCGCTGGCCTCCCTGGTCGTCACCACGTCCGCAGGCGCCCGCCAGGCGGTGCTGGACGTCGGCGGGCCGGGACTGCCCGAGGCGGAGTGGGAGGACCTGCTGCTGTCGGTCAGCGAGGTGGTGACCAACGCGCTGCGGCACGGCCGGCCGCCGGTCCGGCTGGAGGTGTGGGCCGACCGCGACCAGGTGGTCGTCAGCGTCCACGACACCGGCGACGGGCCCGCCGACCCGTTCGCGGGCCTGGTGCCCGCCCCGGGCCGCGACCTCGGCGGCCTGGGCCTGTGGCTGGTCCACCAGCTGTGCGCGCACGTCGCGCTCCACCGCGACGGGACCGGCTTCACCGTCCGCCTGGCCGCCGGCGACCCGCACGGCCTGCGCCGCTCCTGACGCCCGGCGGGCAGGCCGACCCCCGACACGCGGCGAGCACCCTGCCACGACGCCCGACAGGCAGCCCGATCCGGACGCCCGGCGGGCACCCAGGTCCAACGCCGTTGCCGCCGATCAGAGGTATGGGAGCGTTCCCAGAGCCGTTAGCTTCCCCTTCTGCCCCCTCAGCGCAGAAGGAGCCCCACGTGCGGAAGCGGTTGTCATCGGCGGCGCTCGCCGTCCTGTTCTCAATCATCGCCCTGCCGGCCGCCGCGGCCGGGCCCGCCGACCACCGGGTCGGCACGTGCGACCGGCCCGGCCTGCTGTTCTGCGAGGACTTCCAGCGCGTGCCCACCGGCGCGGGCACCAGCCTGCGGTGGGGGGTCGACACGAGGAACGGCTCGCTGGAGGTCGAGCGCGACCGGCGCGGCCAGAAGGTGCTGCACGTGCGAGCCGAGGGCAACGGCCGCGCGTTCCTCAAGGTCGACGACTTCAGCGCGCCCGGCAACAGCTACTGGGGCCGCGTGCGGGTCAAGGTCGAGGAGTTCCCGGCCCGGCCCGACTGGGCGCACTACACGCTGGTCGAGACCACCGGCGACGGCCCGGAGGTCGTGCGCCCGCTCGGCGGCCAGTACGTGCCCACGCTCGACCGGGCGCTGTGGGGCGTCGGCGCGGACGGCGGCCCGACCGGCGACTGGACGAACTGGCGCGAGTCGGCCCCCTCCGAGGCGGGCCGCTGGCAGTGCGTCGAGTGGCGCGCGGACGCGTCCGACAACCGGGTCGAGCTGTGGTTCGACGGCGTGGCGAAGCCCGACCTCACCGTCTCCACCCGCGAGCACGGCGGCAACCAGGTCGACTTCCTGTTCCCGCGCTTCGACACGGTGAAGATCGGCTGGCAGCTGTACCAGCCGAACGAGGGCTCCTACGACCTCTGGTACGACGACATCGCCCTCGGCTCGCGCCGGATCGGCTGCTGAGGGCGGGAGGTCTCGAGCATCGCG
>NZ_JBPKJK010000212.1:0-13145 GCF_051756985.1 Saccharothrix sabaoui | reverse complement strand
CGCTGTCAGCGTCCGGTGAACCGCGGCGGGCGCTTGTCCAGGAACGCCTGGAGCCCTTCGGCGGCGTCCGCGGTGCCGGTCAGCTCCAGCACGCCCTTCTCCTCGTGCCGCAGCGCTTCCTCGATCGGCAGCCCGTAGCCCTCGTCCACGACCCGCTTGATCAGCCCGATCGCCGCGGTCGGCTTGGCCGCCAGCAACCGAGCCTCCTCCGCGACCACGGCGTCGAAGACCTCGGGCTCGACCACCCGGTCCACCAGGCCGAGTTCCCACGCCCGGTGCGCGGTGAGCCGGGTGCCGTCCACCATCAGCCGCTTGGCCCGGTGCGGCCCGACGAGCCGGGGCAGGCGCTGGCTGCCGCCCGCGCCGGGGAACAGGCCGAGGGTGATCTCGGGGAAGCCGAAGCTCGCCGCAGCCGACAGGATGCGCAGGTCACAGGCCAGCGACAGCTCCGCGCCGCCGCCCAGGGCGTGGCCGTTCATGGCCGCGACCACCGGTTTCGGCGCCCGTTCGAGCAGGCGCTGCACGTCGACCCACCCGCGCATCCTCGCCTGGTTGGCCCCGGACAGGTCCCGCATGACGGCGATGTCGGCGCCGGCGACGAAGAACCGCCCGGTGCCGGTGACGACGAGGCACCGCACGGTCGGGTCCTCGGCCAGCGGGGGCAGCACCTCCTGGAACTCCGCGATCATGGCCGGGTCCACGGCGTTGGCCGGGGGCCGGTCGATCCGGATCGTGGCCACACCCGCGTCCTGGGTGACGGTCAGCACCGGCGCTCCTCTCATTCGGTGACCCCGGCGGCGCGCAGGGCCGCCAGGCGGTTGTCGTCGACGTCCAGCAGTTCCCGAAGTACCTCGTCCGTGTGCCGGCCCAGCAGGGGAGCGGGTGAGGTCAGCGCACCGGGTGTCGCCGTCAGGCGCGCGACGATGCCCTCGTGCAGCACCGTCCCCGCGACAGGGTGGTCCAAGGGCTGGTAGAAGCCGCGTTCGGCCAGGTGCTCGTCACCTTCGACCAGGTCGCGGCCGGTCGCGACCAGGGCGGCGGCGACTCCGGCGCTCTGCAACCGCGCGGCGAGGTGCTCGGCGTCCTGCTCACGCGTCCACGCCGCGAGGGCCCCGTCGATCTCGTCCTCGGCCGCCCGCCGCCGGGCGAGGTCACCGTCACCGGGTAGGTCGGCGAGGTCCCGCAGCACCGCCCACTGGGCCTCGTCCAGCGCGGTGATGGCGACCCACCGGTCGTCCCCGGCCGCCGGGTAGACGCCGTGCGGCACGGCGTGGCGCGACCGGTTCGGGTGCGCGGCCGTGCGCGGGTCGTCGTGCCCGTGGTCGAGCACGGCCGGGCCCATCGTGGCGGCCATCGCCTCCAGCTGGGACAGGTCGACGTGCCCGCCGTGGCCGCGCACGAGCAGGTCGAGTGCGCCCAGCACCGCCGCGTTGGCCGCGACCACGTCACCCAGGCCGAACACGAGCCCTTGCGGTGGCATCCCGGGATCGCGCGTCTCGCTGGACAGCCCGGACATCGCGGCGAGCGTGTCGGCGAAGGTGACCGCCCTGCGCCACGGGCCGGTGTGCCCGACGCCGGACATCGACACCAGGACCGCCCGCGGGTTGAGCGCGCGGAGCGACTCGTGGTCCAACCCCCACTTGTCGAGCACGCCGGGGCTGAAGTTCTCCACGACGACGTCGCAGCGGGCGGCCAGGTCGCGCAGGACGGCCTGCCCCTCGGGCGTGCGCAGGTTGAGCGCGACGCTGCGCTTGCCCCGGTTGAAGTTCAGGAAGTAGCCCGAGTCGTCCGGGCCCGCGCCCGGCCGCAGCCGCATGGACGGCGAGAACCGGGTCGGGTCGTGCCGGTGCCGGGACTCCACCTTGATCACGTCGGCGCCGTGCTCGGCGAGGACCTTGGTCGCGTACGGCCCGGCCAGCACCCAGGTCAGGTCCAGCACCCGCACGCCGTCGAGGGGAGGACGGCCACTCGTGGCCCGCCGGCCGCGCGCCGGGCCGGTCCACGTGCCCTCCGTGAGCGGGGACAGCGCCACCGGTCGGGGCAGGCCCGGCGCGTTCCAGGGGAACCCGGCGTCCTCGGTGCCGTCGATGGAGACGAAGAACCGCCGGTCGCGGAGTTGCGGGTTGCGGACCAAGGCCGCGGGCGGCGTCACCTCGGCCCACGGCAGGGCCCGTTCGCGACCCTGCTCGGTCACCTCCCGCGCCGTCCGCTTCGCGACGAACCGGGCGATGACGGCGTCGACGCGCGGGCGCTCCGCCCAGCGCACCACCGGGTCGGCGAACCGCTCGTCCAGCAGCTCGCCGGCCTCGCCCTCCTCGGCCAGCCAGGCCAGCAGGCCCGTCCACATGCGGTCGCTGCCGGAGTAGCCGCCCGCCACGTACCCGTCGGCGGCCGGGAAGATCCGGTGCGCCACGTGCTCGTAGACGCCGCCGTTGCGGACCGGGAACCGACCGGCGTGGATCCACGAGATCGCGCCGGTCTCCAGCGTGGCGGCGACCGCCTCCTGGGCGGAGACGTCGATCAGCTGACCGGTGCCCACGCGGTCCCGGGCCAGGACGCCCAGCAGGGCCGCGATCGCCCCGTGCGCCCCGGCGACCTGGCACGCCTGCTCCCGCGGCGGGGGTTTGGGCTGGCCGCCGGGCTGCCCGCCCAGCCAGGTCATCCCACCGGCCGAGGCGAGCACGAGATCGCCGCCGATCCAGTCCCGGCGCGGGCCGGTCAGCCCGAACGGGGTCACGACCACGTGGACGGCGTGCGGCCAGCGCGAGGTGCCGTCGGCGCGCAGGCCGCGCAGCGTCGCGACCGGGCCGCTCTCCAGGACGACGTCGGCGTCTCGGGCCAGCGCGTCGAGGTCGTCGTCACCGGAGATCCGGACGAGCTTCTTCCCGGCGTGCCAGTGGAGGTGTTCCGCCTCGTCCAGCGTTTCGTCGGGGTCGACGCGCACCACGTCGGCGCCGAGTCCGACGAGCAGTCGTGCGCCTTGCCGGGCCAGGTCGTCGGTGAGGTCGAGTACGCGCAACGCTGCCCTCCAGGTGGACCGGGGTGAGGTCACCCGACCGTAAGGAGCGGCGACGTCGGGCAGCCCGCGTCCGGTTCACTGGGCGGACCGGTGCTCGGCATCCCACGTGGAGTCGTCCACGGTGGCCGGCAGCAGGGACTTGACGACCTTGCCGCTGCCGTTGCGCGGCAGCTCGCGGGTGATGCGCACGTACCGCGGCAGGGCGTGCCGCGGCAGCCGGGTGCGGCACCAGTCCCGCACCGCCGGTCCGTCGACGGTGCGGTCGTCGGTGGTGAGCACGACCAGGACCTCCTGCTCGGTGAGGTCGGACTCGACCCCGAGCGCGACGGCGTCCACGACGCCGGGCAGGGCGCGCACCACCTGCTCGACGTCCCAGGTCGAGATGTTCTCCCCGCGCCGCCGCACCACGTCACCGCGCCGCCCGGCGAAGGCCAGGTAGCCGTCCTCGTCCAAGCGCCCGCGGTCGCCGGTGCGGAACCAGCCGTCACGCAGGACCGATGCGGTGGTGACGAGGTCGCCGGCGTAGCCGTGGAACCGCATGTGCGGAAGCTTCGCGCGCACGGCGATCTGCCCGGTGCACCCGGGTGGCAGGGGCCGTCCGGCCTCGTCCAGGATCGCGACTTCGTACTCCGGGACCACACGCCCCGCCGTGCCCGGCCGCCAGTCGTGCGGGGTGTTGGCCGCGACGTCACCCAGCTCGGTGCTCGCGTACGCCTCCAGTGCCCGCACCCCGAACCGCTCCAGGAACCGGGCGGTCAGCTCGGCGGGCGCCGGCGCGCCGTAGGCGAGGCGGACGGCGTGGTCCCGGTCGCGGCCGTCGCCCGGCCGCCGGTCCAGGATCGCCAGCATCGCGCCCATGAAGTTGAACGCCGTGACCCCTTCGGACCGGCACGCCCCCCAGAACCGGGAGGCCGAGAAGCGGCGGTGCGCGACCAGCCGCGCGCCGGTCAGCAACGCGGGCAGCAGCGCCGTGTGCCGAACGTTGACGTGGTGCCAGGGGAACACGTTGAACAGCACGTCCGTCGGGCCGTACCCCATCGTCGCAGCCACCCGACGGGCGTGGCGCACGGCCGCGAAGTGCGGCAGCTCGGCCGCCTTGGCCCGTCCGGTGGTGCCCGAGGTGGACAGCACGACGAGCACGTCACCCGGTGCGGGCCGGTGCTCCCGCGCCCCGACGACGGGCAGTTCGCGGAGGAACGGGTGACCACCCGGACCGGGATCGTCCTCGGCGACCAGCACGACCCGCTCGACCCTGCTCAGCAGGGCGCGCACGGCGGGGTTGTCCGCGATCGCGGACGTACCCGCGACCAGCACGGCGGCGCCGGTGGACCGCCGGATCGACTCGGCGGCGGACGGGGTGACGTCGAGGGCCAGGGGCACCTCCACCGCGCCCTGCCGGGCGAGGCCGAAGAGCAGCTCGACGGCCACGCCGCCCGGCCGCACGCAGGTCAGCACGCGGGTACCGGGCGGGACCCGGAGCCGGGCGGCGAGCGCGCGGGAGCCTTCCTCGACGTCACCGACGCGCAGGCGCGTGCCGTCGTCGAAGCGGACCAACTCGCGGTCCGGGTCCTGCCGTGACCGGCTCGTCAGCAGGTCGACCGGGGAACTCGCCTGATCCTCGCTCACCCCGATCATCGTCGGGTCGGCGCCGGACCCGGCCAAGGGGGCGGACCGCTCAGCGGACCGGTCAGCCGGCCGCCCGCTTCACCGGAAGCGTCACGGTGAACGGCTCGTCGCGCACCGCCGAGGCGGTGAGCAGCGCGCGGTCGAGCGCCCGGGCGATGGTGGTCGCGGCCGTGCGCAGCTCGGGCAGCAGGTGCCGGGGGGTCAGACGGGCCACCGGCGCGGTGGTCGACACCGCCGCGTGGACGGTGCCGTCCGCGCCGGTCACGGGGACCGCGAGGCTGCCGACGCCGGGCATCGTCTCCTCGATCTCCAGGGCGAACCCCTGGGCCCGGACCGCCGTCAACTGCTTGCGCAGGTCGTCCACCGAGGACACGGTGCGGGAGGTCAGGTGGGCCAACCCGGCCGAGCGGAAGCGGGCCAGGTGCTCCTCGAGGTCGGGTGCGGCGGCCAGCAGCACCTTGCCCGTCGCCGTGCACGTCGCGGGCAACCGGCCCCCGATGCGCGAGTGCGAGTGGATGTTGGCCTCGCCCGCCACCTTCTCCAGGAAGAGCACGTGGGCGCCGTCGAGCACGGCCAGGTGGATCGTGGCCCGGGTGACGGCGAACAGGTCGGCCAGCGCGGGGCCCGCGACGGACCGCAGCACCGCCGAGACCGGCACCCGCTGGCCGAGTTCGAACATCCGCAACCCGAGCTGGTAACAGTCGCCCCGGCGTTCCAGGAGCCCCCACTCGACCAGTTCCTGCGCCAGCCGGTAGGCCGACGCCTTGGGCACGCCGGACCGGCGGCTCAGGTCGGTGAGCCCCAACTGGTAGGTGCCCGACTCGAAAGCGCGCAGCAGCAGTTGGGCCTTGCCGAGAACCGAGCTCGGCCGGCCCTCGTCCTCTGCTGGCATGGAGCCTCCTCACCGGCCGGGAACGGGTCGTGATTATCGCCATCCGGCAAGATCCAAGTCCAGTGACTGTCACCGTCCGTTACCTGCGCGTTTCCGGTAGCGGCCGTGGTGGGGCCATTCGTCGGCGGTGGTCCGCTGAGCGGACCGGAGAGGTGGGCTCACCGACCGTGACGGCGGACACTGCGCGCACGGCTCGCGGTGTCGCGGGACCGGCTGGAGGTGCGGCGGGTGGAGGCCGATGGTGAGGAAGACGGTTCCGGCCGGGAGCGCGGTGTGAGCGCGGTCGAGTACGGCTACGTCGCGGTCCCCGGCGGCCAGGTGCACTACGCGGAGCAGGGGAGCGGACCGCCCGTCCTGCTGCTCCACCAGGCCCCGCGCTCGCTGGACGAGTTCCGCGAGCTCCAGCCGCTGCTGGCCGCCGACCACCGGGTGATCGCGATCGACGTGCCGGGGTTCGGCAACAGCTCGCCGCTGCCCGTTCCGCAGCTCATCGAGGACTACGCCCGCGGCACGCTCGCGGCGTTGGACGCCCTCGGCGTGGACCGCACGGCACTGCTCGGCCACCACACCGGTGGCGTGGTCGCGGTCGAGCTGGCCGCCGCCGCGCCCGACCGGGTCACGGCCGCGGTGCTGTCCTCCACGCCGTGGACGGACGCGGGTTACCGCGCGTCGCGCGTGGGTGGTCCCGGGGTGGACGACGCCCCCCGCGACCCGGGCGGCGGCCACCTGCTGACGTGGTGGGAGCAGCGGCGGCCCCACTACCCGCGCGAGGCGACCGGCCTGCTGGACCGGTTCGTCCGGGACGCGCTGGCTCCCGGCGTCGATCCCCGCGAAGGCCACCTCGCGTGCGCCCGGTACGGGATGGAGCGGCGCATCGGGCACGTCCGGGCGCCGGTCCTGCTGCTCGGCGCCGCCGACGACCCGTTCGCGCTGCCCGCGCTGGAGCCGTTGGCCCGGAACCTGACCGCTGCCGAGGTCGTGCGCCGAGCCGTGATCGAGGGCGGCACGGTCGCGCTCATGGAGGACAAGGCCGAGGAGGTGGCGGCCGTGGTGCTGCCGTTCCTGCGCCGGTTCGCCCGGTGATCCGCTTCCCCGGTCCGCTGACTGAACCCGGGCGTTGTCGCGGTCGATCCCCGCGGCAAAGGTACGTCCACTCGACCAGCTCGCTCGGAGGCAGCCATGTCCACCGCTACACAACCACACCGGCAACCGGCCCGGGCCGCCCTCGCCGGGTGGTTCGGGACCACGATCGAGTACTACGACTTCGCCCTCTACGGCCTGGCGGCCTCGCTGCTGTTCCCGAAGATCTTCTTCCCCGCCGCGGACCCGGTCGTCGGCACGCTGATCTCGCTGTCCAGCTTCGGCGTCGGGTACGTCGCACGTCCCTTCGGCGCCCTGTTGTTCGGGCACCTCGGCGACCGGATGGGCCGCAAGTTCATCCTGGTCACCACGCTGGTGATGATGGGTCTCGCGACCACCGCCATCGGGCTGCTCCCGTCGTACGGCCAGTGGGGCATCGCCGCACCCGTGCTGCTGGTCGCCCTGCGCATCGTGCAGGGCGTGTCGTTCGGCGGTGAGTCCAGCGGCGCGGTGCTGCTCACGGTCGAGCACGCCGACGAGCACCGCCGCGGCTTCTTCGGCGGAATCCTCAACACCGGCACGGCCGTCGGCACCATCCTGGCCAACGTGGCGTTCCTGCTGGTGTCGCAGCTGCCCGAGGACGACCTGCTCACGTGGGGCTGGCGGATCCCGTTCCTGGCGAGCTTCCTGCTCGTGATCACCGGCTTCGTGATCCGGGTGAAGCTGCGCGAGAGCCCCGAGTTCGAGAACGCCAAGACCACCGGCGCGGTCCACAAGCTGCCGCTGGTGGACGTGCTGCGCAAGTGCGGCGGCACCGTCGTCCTCGTGACCCTGGCGACCGTCGGCGCCGGGATCATGATCACGGTGGGGTCGGTCTACGCCCTCACGTACGGCAAGACCGCACTGGGGCTCAGCACGTCCACGATGCTCGGCGCCCTCCTGCCGGGGCTGGTGGTGGTCGTGGTCTGCGCACCGCTCTACGGCCGCCTCGCCGACCGGATCGGGCCGCGGACGGTCTTCACCGCCACCGCCGCCTCGATGGTCGTGCTCCCGTTCGTGTGGTTCGCCTTGCTGAACACGAAGAACCCGGTGCTGATGTTCCTCGGGTTCGCCCTGCTGTTCGCCGGCTACTCGGGCAACTTCGCGATGTTCCCGGTGTTCTTCTCGCAGGCGTTCCCGGTGTCGCTGCGGTTCAGCGGGATGGCGATCGGGTTCACGTTCGGCACCATCTTCGGCAACGCGCTGGCCCCGGCCATCAGCGCGACGTTGCTGGAGTCCACCGGTTCCTGGGTCGCCGTCGCGGGGTACATGGCGGCGGCATCGGCGATCAGCCTCGTCGCCGGTCTCGTGCTCAAGCAAGCGCGTGCCGAGCAGCCGGAGGCCGTCGAGGCGAAGACCGCGGCGCCGGCGGCGTGATCCACCCACCCCCGGATTCGCGATGGGGGCAGCCGCGCTACCGGGCCGGTTCGGCGGACTGGCGCAACGTCCGCGACAGGCCGAGCGCGGCTGTCCGCACCGCGGGGGCCAGGTGGGCGGGGCGGAACTGCTCGCGCGGCACCGCCACCGACAACGCGGCCACGACGACCGCGCCGCGGAACACCGGCGCGGCGATGCAGCTCACCCCCGGTGCGGCCTCCTGCTCTTCGTAGGCCAGACCGGACACCCGCGTCTGCTCCAGCGCTGTGCGCAGGAGCACCGGGTCGGTGATCGAGGACGGCGTCAGCGCCGGCAGCGGATCGGCGAGGACGGCCTCCGCCAGCTCGGGCTCGGAGAACGCGAGCAGCGCCTTGCCGATCGCGGTGCAGTGCAGCGGCAGCCTGCCGCCGATCCTGGACGGCAGCGGGACCGCGTCGTGGCCGTGGATGCGTTCGAGGTAGACGACGTCGCGATCGTCGCGGATCCCGAAGTGGACGGTCTGCCGGGTGCTCTCGAACAGGTCCTGCAGGAACGGCAGCGCGGTCTCGCGGAGGTCCTGCCGGCGGGGCACGAGCGAACCCAGCTCGAACAGCGCGCCACCCAGCCGGTACCGCTCGCCGTCACGTTCCAGCAGGCCGAGGCGGACGAGGTCGCCGACGAGTCGGAAAGCCGTCGTCTTGGTCAGCCCCGCTCTGGTTGCCAGTTCCGTGAGGCGGAACTCGCCGCCGTTCGGTCGGTAGACATCGAGCACGGCGGCGGCCTTGTCGAGCATGTTCCCGTAGTGGCTGTTCCGCGTCACGGAACGAACTTTGGCACACCCCACCGCTTCGACCTATACCTGGCACGTCACATCCCACCCCCGGAGGTCCACGATGTCCTCGACCCGATCCCGCCGGGTACCGCGGTGAACGCCGCCGTCCGCAAGGCCGCGGAGGCGCTCGCGACCGCGGCCGACACCGCCACGCCGTGCCCGCCGGTCCGCGACCTGTTCGCCGACGGCGACGTCGACGCCGCCTACGCCGTGCAGCGGCTCAACACCGAACGCGTGCTCGCGGCCGGGCACCGCCTCGTCGGCCGCAAGATCGGCCTGACCTCACCCGCCGTGCAGCGCCAGCTGGGCGTCGACCAGCCCGACTTCGGGGCGCTGTTCTCCCACACGGCACTGGACGACGGCGCGACGGTGCCGGCCGGCCGACTGCTGCAACCCAAGGTGGAAGCGGAGCTCGCGCTGGTCCTGGGCTCCGACCTGACCGGTGCGGAGTGCACCACGGCCGACGTGCGCGCCGCCACGGCGTTCCTCGCACCCGCCCTGGAGATCGTGGACAGCCGGATCGCCGGCTGGGACATCACGATCGTCGACACGGTGGCCGACAACGCCTCGTCGGGACTGTTCGTCCTCGGCGACGCCCGCGTGCCGATCCACGACGTCGAACCGGCCGACGTCGAGATGCGGTTGCACCGCGGCGACGACCTCGTCTCGAAGGGCACCGGCCGCGACTGCCTCGGCGACCCGCTCGCCGCCGCGGCCTGGCTCGCCTCGACGCTGGCCAAGCGCGGCGAGCCGCTGCGCGCCGGGGACGTCGTCCTCACCGGCGCGCTGGGCCCGATGGTCCCCGTCGTGCCCGGTGACACCTTCTCCGCCCGGATCTCCGGCCTCGGGTCGGTCCGGATCAGCTTCGCCCCGGAAGGGAGCACCCCGTGAGCGGCCCCGCGAAAGTGGCGATCATCGGCTCGGGCAACATCGGCACGGACCTGATGATCAAGGTCCTGCGGCAGTCGGACCAGCTCGACCTCGCCGCGATGGTCGGCATCGACCCCGACTCCGACGGCCTCGCCCGCGCCCGCCGCCTCAAGGTCGCCACAACCCACGAGGGCGTCGACGGCCTCGTGCGCCTCGACGAGTTCGCCGACGTCGAGTACGTCTTCGACGCGACCTCGGCCGGCGCGCACCGGCGCCACGACGAAGTCCTGCGCGCCCTGGGCCGCACCGTCGTCGACCTCACCCCCGCGGCGCTCGGGCCCTACGTCGTGCCGCCGGTCAACCTGGACGAGCACCTCGACGCGACCAACGTCAACATGGTGACGTGCGGCGGGCAGGCCACCATCCCGATCGTGGCCGCGATCGGTGCGGTGACCCCCGTGCACTACGGCGAGATCGTCGCCTCCATCTCCTCCCGCTCGGCGGGCCCGGGTACGCGGGCCAACATCGACGAGTTCACCGAGACCACCGCGTCCGCGATCGAGAAGGTCGGCGGCGCCGCGCGGGGCAAGGCCGTCATCATCCTCAACCCGGCCGAACCCCCGCTGATCATGCGCGACACCGTGCACTGCCTCGTGTCCGGCGCGGACACGGAGGCCATCACCGCGTCGATCGAGGCGATGGTCGGGCGCGTGCAGGCCTACGTCCCCGGCTACCGGCTCAAGCAGGAGGTCCAGTTCGACGCCGTCGCCGCCGACGACCCCCTGCACCGCCTGGTCCCGGCCGGCGCACCCGCCGACGCCGTCAAGGTCTCCGTGTTCCTGGAGGTCGAAGGTGCCGCGCACTACCTGCCCGCCTACGCCGGGAACCTCGACATCATGACCTCGGCGGCCCTGCGGACCGCCGAGCACATGGCCGCCCGCCGCCGGGAGGACAACCGATGAGCAGCCTGTACGTCCAGGACGTGACCCTGCGGGACGGCATGCACGCCGTCCGGCACCGCTACACCGTCGACCAGGCGCGGTCGATCGCCGGCGCACTGGACGCGGCGGGCGTCGCCGCGATCGAGATCGCCCACGGCGACGGGCTGTCCGGCTCCAGCATCAACTACGGCGTCGGCGCGCACACCGACTGGGAGTGGATCGAGGCGGTCTGCGACGTCACCCGGCGCGCCGTCCCCACCACGCTGCTCCTGCCCGGCATCGGCACCCTGCACGACCTGCGGCAGGCACACCGCCTCGGCATCCGCTCGGTCCGGGTCGCCACGCACTGCACCGAGGCCGATATCTCCGCCCAGCACATCGGCGCCGCCCGCGACCTGGGCATGGACGTCGCCGGATTCCTCATGATGTCCCACATGGCCGAACCGGCCGAACTCGCGCGACAGGCCAAGCTCATGGAGTCCTACGGCGCCCGGTGCGTCTACGTGACCGACTCCGGTGGCCGCCTCACCATGGACGACGTCCGCGACCGCGTCCGCGCCTACCGCGAGGTCCTGGAACCGGACACCGGGATCGGCATCCACGCACACCACAACCTGGGGTTGGGCGTCGCCAACAGCGTGGTCGCGGTGGAGCACGGCGCGACCCGGGTCGACGCCTCCCTGGCCGGTCAAGGCGCCGGTGCCGGCAACTGCCCGCTGGAAGCCTTCATCGCCGTCGCCGACCTCACGGGCTGGGACCACGGCTGCGACCTGTTCCCGCTCATGGACGCCGCGGACGACCTGGTCCGCCCGTTGCAGGACCGGGAGGTCCGGGTCGACCGCGAAACCCTGAGCCTGGGCTACGCCGGGGTCTACTCCAGCTTCCTCCGCCACGCCGAAGCCGCCGCGACGCGCTACGGCCTGGACACCCGCGCGATCCTCGTCGAAGTCGGCCGGCGCGGCATGGTCGGCGGCCAGGAAGACATGATCACCGACATCGCGCTCGACCTCACCGCATCACCCGCAAGCCGCTGAAGCACACGTCCTCGCGGTCTCACAGCGCGTGAACCCGATCAGCGTCCCTCAGCACGACGGTCCACGAGCACCCCCCCGATCAACGATCAAGGGTCGGTCTGCCGACCACCTCATCGGACCGGCTCCCGGATCAACGCCCAAGACCGCAGCACCGGTCCACCCAGGCGTACCTCCTGAACCCCTCGTCATCGCGGCGTGGGCGCCTCGTCACCTCGACATCCAACTCCCCGTGCCGAGTCGAGGACCGCGCCATGACGGTGTCCGCCCCGCCGCGTCCCACCACGCTCGCCGAGTGGATCGCCGCCACCATCCCGCCGGGCATCCCGGCCCTGGACGCCGCTTCGGTCGGGAGTCTGCGGTTCCTGTTCTACGGTCGCGCTTTCACCCACGAGCACCAGGACCCGCGTACCTCGCGGGCGTGGCAGCTGGATGTCTCGCGCAGGCTCACCGACGGGCACGGCGCGATCGTGGGGGAGTACTTCGAGGTCGGGTGTTCCCGTCAGGTTCCCCGGCATCTGCGGCCTCGGGTCGCGGCGATGCTGCGCTGCATCGCGGCGAACGCGGACCGGGCCGACGCGGTGGTGGTCGGCGAGTACGAGCGTGCGTTCCTCGACGGCGCCCAGGTGCGGGAGCTGCGAGCGGTGCTGGAGCAGTTCGGGGTGCAGCTGTGGCTGCCTGAGGCCGAGGGGCCGGTGGACTTCGACAACCCCGCGCACGAGGCGTTGCTGTCGCTGCTCGCGATGCGCTCACAAACGGAGGTGATCCGCTCCCGCCACCGGGTCGTCACCGCCATACGCGTGCAGACCGTCGATCGGGCTCGTCTTCCGCTGCGACGCCACCCGCGTCGAACTCCTCGAACGCGGTGCCGTCACGTCAGCGCGCACACCACGCAGGCGCCTTGTCCGGCAGCCCGGACACGACACGCTTCGGAACGGAGACGACCAGCTCCTGCCGGCGGGGCGTCATGGGGTGCGGGTGTGGATGCCGAGGCGGGTGGTCCGGTCTCGGTGGACGGTCCGGGGTTTCCGGGGTTGTCGACCGTGTTGCACGGTCACCGCAGCTCAGCGGCCCGGTGCAGAGTTCTGGCACCCCACACGCCAACGGCGACACCAACATCGCCCGTGCCCTTCGACGCGCCAACCGCCGGTCACAGGACCTGATCACCGCCGTGACCAGCAGCTACCCCGCAACGCAATGACCCTGCCGGCCTGGCACACGCGCTGACGCCGCGACTTCGGTCGACAGTTCCGCGGACGTGACACCACACGCTCATGGACCTCCCGGACCTGCGACGACTGGGATCGGGCGGGCGCTCCGACGTCGACCGGGCAGGCGGACGCGCTGGTGACCAGGCTCTCCGGCGGGCAGCCGCTCCTGCCCGTCGACACGGTGAACCTCCTCCGCGACCTGTACCTGCGCCACTCGCGGGAGGAGAAGAAGGACGAATGAGCGCCCG
>NZ_JBPKJK010000211.1:0-13157 GCF_051756985.1 Saccharothrix sabaoui | reverse complement strand
CCGGCCGCCTCGCCGAGCTGCTCCGGCGGCGCGCCGGGGCCTGAGGCGCCCGCCTGCCGTCGGGTCCACTTTCGTCAGGTCCGCCTTTCGTCAGCGCTGCGAGTCGACCAGCACACCGGCGAGCGCCATCAGCACGAGCACCAGCAGGCCGAGCACAGCCCCAGCCCACGTCATCACCACTCCGAACACGGCGGTCCTCCGTTCCCCGACTTGTGGCTCCAGGGTCACCCCGCGTTTCGTCATCCGGCATCGGCCACTGGTGTGTTTCGGCGGGCATTCGGGTCAGCCTCGCGGCGGATGCCCCACCCGACCGGGGGCGGACGCGCGATCCACCCGCAGGACCTACGGTGGTGTGCCGTGGAGAGCACTCACCTCGGGTGGCGCGCCCTGGCCCGCCGCCAGTGGCCCCTGGCGTGCGCGCTGCTCTTCTTCCTCGCCACGGAGCAGATCGGCGACGCGGGCCGGTGGCAGCTGCCCGGCACGGCCGTGGTCTGCGCGCTGGCCGTGCTGGCGCCCCGGCGGCCGTTCGACGCCGCGCTCGCCGCCGCCACCGCCGTGGTCGCCGGGTCGGTGGTGCTGCTGGTCGTCGGGCAGTCGCCCGCGCTACCCGTGGTCGCGGGTCTGACGATCTCCGAGACGGCGGCCGTGATGGCGACCGTCGCGGTGGTCGTGCGGCAGTCCCCGTGGCCGCGCGCGGTGGTCGCGGTGGTGGCGCTCGTCGCGGCGTCGGCGGTCAGCGAGCCGCTGCGGCCCAACTACTACCTCCAGCACTGGGCCGAGCTGGGGTACTCGGGGCCGGAGGTGTGGCAGCAGGCCCTGGGCGGGTCGGTGCTGCTCGCGCTGTCGATCGGCACCGGGCTGTACTTCCGGGCGCGGGACCGGGAGCGCGCGACGGCGGTGCGCGCCGAGGTGGCGGCGGCGCAGCACGCGGAGCGCATGGCGCTGGCGCGCGAGCTGCACGACGTGGTGGCGCACTACGTGACGGCGATCGTGGTGCACGCGCAGGCGGCGCAGGCCGTGCCCGGCGCGGCGCAGGAGGTGCTGCCGGTCATCGCGCACAGCGGGAACGAGGCGCTGACCGCGATGCGCCGGCTCGTGGGCACGCTGCGCGGCGCGGAGGCCGAGGCGCCGTCGCCGGCCGCGACCAGCGACCTGGCCGACGACGTGCGCGGGGTCGTGGAGGAGTCCGGGCAGCCGGTGCGCCTGCACGTCGACCTGCCCGACGCGGTGCCGCCGTCGCTGGGGCGGTCGGTGCTGCGCCTGGTGCAGGAGTCGCTGACCAACACCCGCAAGCACGCCGAGGGCGTGTCGGCGGTGGACGTGTCGGTGTCCGTGGCGGACGGCCGGGTGCACGTGGTGGTGGCCGACGACGGCCGCGCCGCCCGGACCGCGCCGGTGGGCGGGTCCGGCGGGTACGGGCTGGTGGGCATGAGGGAGCGGGTCGAGCTGCTGGGCGGCCGGTTCAGCGCGGGCTCCCGGCCGGGTGGCGGCTGGGAGGTCCGGGCCGAGCTGCCGGTGGCCGGGTGAGGCGCCCTACGTGGTGGCGGTCCTGGGCTCGGGCAGCTCGGCGGGCAGCGGGTAGGTGAACGCCTGGGCCGGGTCGTCGAGCGCGAGGTGCCGGCCGGCGGTGAGGCGCCGGCGGGGGCGCTGGGCGGGGATGCCGCCGGGGAGGCCGGCGGCGGCGATGGCCGCGCGCAGGTCGCCGACGAGTTCCTCCAGCTCGGCGATGCGGGCCTCGTAGCGGGCCTGCGCGTCGCGGTGGGCGCGGACGACGGTCCAGAGCAGCTGGTAGCTGCTGCGCTCGGGGTCGGTCCCGGTCCTGGCGGGTGCCTCGGACAGGGCGGTGCCGACCTGCGGAGCCTCGGACGGGGTCGCCCCGGCCTGCGGCGTGTCGGCCTGCTGCGCATCGGCGGGGGCGGACGGGGCCGGGACGGACGGGGCGGTCGCGACGCCCCCCGCGGCGGCCGGCGCGGTCAGGACGACCGCCGCGGGCGGGAGGTCGGTGGGCGGGGCGTCGGCGGGCGGGGCGTCGGCGGGCGGGGCGTCGGCGGGCGGGGCGTCGGTGGGCAGGGCGTCGGCGGAGGTGTCCGCCGGGGCGTCGGTCGGGGCGTCGGTCGGCAGGTCCGTGGGGGCGTCGGCGGGGAGAACAGGGGTCAGGCGGTGCTTCCGCGCCCACTCCGGGCCGCCGATCAGGGCCGTGCTCACCTCGCCCACCTCGTCCACCTCGGTGCCCAGCCACGCCGGCCGGGCCTTCGGGTCCGGGGTGCCGCCCGACGCCAGCGCGTGCAGGTAGCGGGCGGTGGTGAGGACGTCCTGGGCCTTCGCCGGGTCCACCGCCGCCTTGACCAGGCCGGCCACCCGGTTCCACGACGGCCTGCCGGACGCCCGCGCGGCGGGTCCGATCCAGCGGCCGACCTCGGCGCGCACCGCGCCCAGCGAGCGGTTGTGCGCCCAGTGCCTGCGGTCCCGGGCGGCGAGCTTGAGGACCCTCCGGCAGGCCGT
Source organism: Saccharothrix sabaoui (assembly GCF_051756985.1). Classification (NCBI taxonomy): domain Bacteria; kingdom Bacillati; phylum Actinomycetota; class Actinomycetes; order Pseudonocardiales; family Pseudonocardiaceae; genus Saccharothrix; species Saccharothrix sabaoui. The sequence goes on along the minus strand of NZ_JBPKJK010000211.1, from coordinate 10,655 downwards.
GCTCAGCCTTCCGTGGCCGTCGGCCAGGTGCACCACCAGGTACAGCGCGAGCCAGCGGTGCTCGCGGGACAGGCTCGGGTCGGTGAAGTCCGCCTCCGACCGCAGTACCGCCACCACGCGCTGCTCACGGGCACCGGGCCCGGCGCCGTCACCGTCACGAGCCGCCACCGTCATCCCTTTCGCCGCATCCGTCGAACCGCTTCCGGACGCTACGGCCGATCCCCGCCGCGCACTCGCCCAGACGGCCAAACCCCCTCTTCGTGTCACCCGGAGGGGCACGCGGCGGTGGCGTGTGTCAGCCGAACGGGTGGGGCAGGATCAGCACCATGTCGCTGCGCCTGCACGCTCCCGTCGTCCTGCCCTGTGATCCCGGCTGCTCGGTCCTGCGCGACGCCGTCGTCGACGTCGTGGACGGCCGGGTGTCGTTCGTCGGCCCGAGGGCCGACGCGCCCGAGTTCGCCGGCGAGGTCCGCGAGCTGACCGGCATCCTGCTGCCCGGCCTGGTCAACACCCACGCGCACAGCCCGATGGTGGTGCTGCGCGGCCTCGGCGGCGACCTGCCGCTGCTGCGCTGGCTGCGCGAGGCGATGTGGCCGGCCGAGGCGAAGATGAAGCCCGAGGACATCGGGGCGGGCATGCTGCTCGGCGCGGTGGAGATGCTGCGCAACGGCGTGACGACCAGCGCGGAGATGTACTTCCACGGCGAGCAGCTGGTGGACGCGGTGCTCCGGGCCGGGTCCCGGGTGCTGTTCGGCGCGGCGATCATGGACCTGCCCGGGATGCCGTGGCGGCCGATGGCGGACGAGATCACCCGGTGGATCGACGCGGACGGGCTGCGGTTCGGCCCGGACGAGCGGGTCGAGCTGGGCTACGGCCCGCACTCGGCTTACACGCTGTCGCCGGAGGCGCTGGGCGAGGTGGCGGGCGAGGCGCGCGAGCGGGGCGCGTTGTTCCAGGTCCACGTCGCCGAGTCGCTCGAGGAGGACGTGGCGCAGCGCGAGTCGCACGGCTCCGTGCCGCGGCTGCTGGAGCAGGCGGGCGTGCTCGGCGGGCGGGTGCTGTCCGCGCACTCGGTGCACCTGTCGCCGGAGGACGTGGCGATCTACGCGAAGCACGGCGTGGGCGTGGCGCACTGCCCCGGCTCGAACACCAAGCTCGCCTCCGGCATCGCGCCGATCCGGTCCTACGTGGACGCGGGCGTGAAGGTGGGCCTCGGCACGGACGGGCCGGCGTCCAACGACGACCTCGACCTGTTCGAGGAGGCCAGGCTGGCGGCGCTGCTGGCCCGGGTGACCGCGCTGGACGCGACCGCGATGCGGGCGGCCGACGCGCTGCTGCTGGCCACCCGCGGCGGCGCGGCGGCGCTGGGCCGCGACGACCTGGGCGCGCTGGAGCCCGGCCGGTGGGGCGACGTGGTGCACGTCGACGTGGACGACCCGGCGTTCGCGACCGGCCTGGACGCGCCGGACGAGCAGGTGCTGGCGAACCTGGTGTGGGCCTCGGGCACGCGGCGCGTCAAGGACGTGTGGGTGGCCGGAAAGCAGGTCGTGGCCGACGGCGAGACGACCGGCGTGGACCGGCACGAGGCGCAGGCCGGTGTGCGCGCCGTGTCCGAACGGCTCCGCTAGGCAACAGATCGGCCCGCTGCGGCGTCTTGGAGGAGACGGCTGACGCCCCTCGGGAGGACGCACGATGATCCGCACGACGCTGACCACCGCACTCGCGCTCGCCTCCCTCGTCGCGGGCGCGGGCCCGGTGGTGGCAGACCCGGTGGTGGCCGACCCGGTGGTGGGGAACCCGGCGGTCGCGGGGACGGGGCGGTCGCCGGGTGACGCGGCGCGGTTCGCCGAGCGCGAGGCGCTGCTGGTCCGGCGGCTGGTGCCGGGGTCGGCGGACGTGGTGGTCGCCGGCTGGACCCGGGGCGCGGGGTACGCGACCGGCGAGGTGCGGTTCACCACCCCGGGCGGCCCGGACGCGCTGTCCGTGCGGGTCGAGGGGCCGGGGTGGTCGACCCCGGCGCGGGTGTGCGCCCTGGCCCGGTGCACGGGCGCGGTCCGCCAGCACGACGGCGGCCTGGTGGTGTTCACCGAGGGCGCGGGCCGGCGCACCACCCACGGCTTCCGCGGCAACGGCGAGGTCGTGTCCGCGTCGGTGGCGGCGACCTCGTCGGTGGCGGACCGCGACCTCGCGTGGTTCGCCACCGACCGGGTGCTGACCTTCGCCGGCTAGGTCCGGGGCCGGGGCCGCACGACGACCTCGGTGACGTGGGCGTCCTCGCCCGCGAGCACCGCGCCGGCGACGGCGCGCGCCACGGACTCCGCCCGCAGGTACAGGTTCGGCTCGTACTCGCCGCTCTCCTGCTCGCGGACCCCGCGCTGCATCGGGGTGTCGACCCGGCCGGGGTGCACGGACGTCACGCGCACGTCCTCCTCCTCGGCCCGCAGCACGTCGGCGTAGGCGCGCAGCGCGAACTTGCTCGCCGCGTAGACGCCCCAGTTCGGGTTGGCGCGCAGGCCCGCGCCGGAGTTGACCAGCACGACGTGGCCGCGCGCGGCGCGCAGCAGGGGCAGCGCCAGCCTGGTCAGCTCGGCGACGGCGACGACGTTGAGGTCCAGCGTGCGGCGCCACACGTCGACGCCCGCGTCGGCCAGCGGGCCGAGTTCGGCGACGCCCGCGCTGTGCACGAGGACGTCCAGCCGGTCGAGGCCGGCCACGGCCCCGGCGAGCGCGGCCGGGTCGGTCAGCTCGACGGGCCACGGCGACGCGCTGCCGGACGCGCCGCCCGGCGCACCGCCCAGCTCGGTGGCCAGCGCGTCGAGCGCGTCGGTGTCCCGGCCGCCCAGCAGCAGGTCGTGGGTCGGCGCGAGGGCGCGGGCGGTGGCCGCGCCGATGCCGCGCGACGCACCCGTGATCAGGGCAACGGGTCGGGTCATGGGAGGACATTAACGGGCAGGGGCCCGCACCACCCGGCACGGACCCCTCCCCCTCGGGTCAGCCGCAGATGCGGCCCTTGTCCTTCTTCCACGCCGCCACGACCGAGGGCCGCGGCTGGGTGGCGCCGCCGTCCGGCCAGTGCGACAGCGGGGTGTCGGCGGACGCGCCGTCGATCTCGCCCGGGTGCTGCACGGACACCAGGACGAAGTCGTCCTCGATGACCGGGCCGCACGTCTCGGCGCCGCGCGGCACGGTGAGGAACTGCTTCACCCGGCCGCGGTACTTCCCCTCGACCGGCAGGGCGAACAGGCCGTCGTTGGAGCCGAGCGCGTTGCCGTCGGTGGAGACCCACAGGTTGCCCCGGCTGTCGAACGCCAGGTTGTCCGGGCACGAGATCGGCGAGACCTGCGACTTGTCGTAGCCGCCGAAGTAGGTGTCGGCGGAGTTCGGGTCGCCGCAGACCAGCAGCAGCTTCCAGGAGAACGTCGTCGCGGTGTTGTCGCCGCGGCGCTCCTCCAGCTCCAGCACGTGGCCGTGGCGGTTGGTCGGGCGCGGGTTGGGCTCGGTCGGCCCCTCCTTGCCCGCCTTGCCGCGGTCGGTGTTGTTGGTGAGCGCGGCGTACACGCGGCGGTTGCGCGGGTTCGGCTCGACGTCCTCGGGGCGGTCCATCTTGGTCGGGCCGACCGCGTCGGCGGCCTGCCGGGTGAAGACGTAGACCTCCTCGGCGGTGAAGCCGGGCACGAACGAGCGGTTGCCCGACGCCAGGGGAATCCACTCGCCGGTGCCGTCGAACTCGCCGTCGGCGGGCAGCGCGCCGGTGCCGGTGATCTCGGCGGCCGGGCTGTCGCCGCTGAACTTCGCGACGTAGAGCGTGCCCTTGTCGAGCAGCTTCTTGTTGTGGTCGCGGGCGTGGCGGCTGTTGCCCGGCTTGTACTTCTCGTCGGAGACGAACTTGTACATGTAGTCGAAGCGCTCGTCGTCGCCCATGTACGCGACCACGCGGCCGTCGCGGGCGATGATCACGTTGGCGCCCTCGTGCTTGAAGCGGCCGAGCGCGGTGTGCTTGACCGGCGTCGAGGTCGGGTCGAGCGGGTCGATCTCGACGATCCACCCGAACCGGTTGACCTCGTTGGGCTCCTGCGCCACGTCGAAGCGCTTGTCGAACTCCTCCCACCGGCGGGTCGACGCGCCGCCGGACAGGCCGTAGCGGCTCAGCCGGGCCTTGGCGACCGGGTCGGTGACGGTGCCCGCGTTGGCGAAGTACTGGTTGAAGTTCTCCTCGCCGGACAGGACCGTGCCCCACGGGGTCACGCCGCCGGCGCAGTTGTTCATGGTGCCCAGGACCTTCGTGCCGGACGGGTCGGCGGAGGTCTTGAGCAGGGCCGAGCCGGCGGCCGGGCCGGTGAGCCTGAACTCCGACGTCATCGTGACGCGCCGGTTGTGGCGGCGGTCGACCTTGGCCGTGAGCTTGCCGCTGCGGCGGTCGCGCTCGACCAGGACGACGGACATGCCGTGCGCGGCCCAGGCGATCTCGACCTGCTCGCGGGTGGTGGTGTCCGCGGTCCAGCCCTTGAACATCGCCGATTCGGTCGTGTACTCGTGGTTGCTCACCATGAGCCAGCGCTCGCCGGGGCCGTCGAGGGGCACCAGGCCGCAGAAGTCGTTGTTGAAGCCGAACTGCTTCGCCTGCGCGGCGGCGGTCTGGCGGTCGAAGTCGAACGCGGGCGCGCCGGGCAGCACCGGGTCGCCCCAGCGGATCACGACGGACTGGTCGTAGCCGTCGGGCACGACCACGCGGTCCTCGGTGTTCGGGGTGACGGCGGTGAAGTTCAGGCCGTCCTGCCGCCGGCCGCCACCGAGGTCGCGGTCGGCGTCGGCGTCCGGGCGGCGGGGGTCCGCGGCGGCGGTGCCGGCGCCGAGCAGCCCGGCGCCCGCGCCCGCGACGGCCAGCACCGCACCGGCCTTCAGCAGACCGCGGCGGCGCACGACCTCGCCCACGACGTCACCGAAGTAGGTGTTGCCGGAGCTGTTGGGCGCCTCGTGGGCGCACGCGTCGCCGCAGCGGAACTTGCAGGTGACCGCCGACCGCCCGAGGGGGTGGTTGGGCAGCAGGGGCAGCAGGCGCCGCCCCCGACCGGTGGATGAGGACACGCGGACCTCCGACATCGCTCAGTGGGAACTGGGCGAACGTAGGAGTGCAATCCCACGCGGAGCGGACTTCGAGGTGAACGCGGGACGAACACCTCGAAGTCCGCACCCAGGGGAACCGCCTGGTCACAGGGGGTCATTCACCGATCCGGCGGCCCTCCCGCCACACCGCGACCACGGACGGGCGGGGTTGCGAGTCGCCGCCGTCGGGCCAGTGCGACACCGGGGCGTCCGCGCTCGCGCCGTCCACCTCGCCCGGGTGCTGCACGCAGACCGTGACGACGCGCTCGCCGATGACCGGCCCGCACGTCTCCGCGCCGCGCGGCACGGTGAGGAACGCCTTGAGGTGGCCGCGTTCCCGCCCGGCGACCGGCACCGCGTACAGGCCGTCGTTGAGGCCGCCGAGCGCGCCGCCGGAGTCGCTGGAGATCCACAGGTTGCCGTGCCGGTCGAACGCCACGTTGTCCGGGCTGGAGATGGGCGACACGCGCGACTTGTCGTAGCCCGCGAAGTAGGTGTCCGGGGACGCCGGGTCGCCGCACACGAGCACCAGGTTCCACGTGAAGGCGAGTGCGAGCGCGTCGCCGCCGCGTTCGGTCAGCTCCAGGACCTGGCCGTGCTTGTTGTCCACCCGCGGGTTGGGCTCGGTGGCGCCCTCCTTGCCCTCCTTGCCGCGGTCGACGTTGTTGCTGAGCGCGCAGTAGACGACGCCGGTGTGCGGGTGGGTCTGGATGTCCTCGGGGCGGTCCATCTTCGTGGCGCCGACCCGGTCCCCGGCGAGGCGGGTGAAGACGTAGACCTCCTCGGCGGTCATGCCGGGCACGAACGAGCGGTCGCCGCTCACCAGGGGCACCCACTCGCCGCGGCCGTCGAACCGGCCGTCGGAGGGGAGCGTCCCGGAACCGTCGACCTCGGCCGGCGGGCTGTCGCCGGTGAAGCGGGCGACGTAGAGCGTGCCGTCGTCGAGGAGGGTCGTGTTGTGCCGGCGGGCCGAGCGGCTGCCGCCCCGGCGCACCTTGTTCCTGGACACGAACTTGTAGATGTACTCGAAGCGCTCGTCGTCGCCGGAGTAGGCGACCACGCGGCCGTCGCGGGCGACGCGGACGTTGGCGCACTCGTGCTTGAAGCGGCCGAGGGCGGTGTGCTTGACCGGCGTCGAGGTCGGGTCGTGCGGGTCGATCTCGACGACGTAGCCGAAGCGGTTGGCCTCGTTCGGCTCCCGCGCGAGGTCGAACCGCTCGTCGAAGCGCTCCCACTTGCGGGTGGTCGGGTTGTCCTTGATGCCGTAGCGGACCTCGCGCGGGTCGCCGGTGGCGGCGAAGTACTGGTTGAAGTTCTCCTCGCCGGACAGGACGGTGCCCCACGGCGTGACGCCGCCCGCGCAGTTGTTGAGCGTGCCGAGCACCCGCGTGCCGGTCGGGTCGGCGCTGGTCTTGAGCAGGTCGGACCCGGCGGCCGGGCCGCGCAGCTCGAACGGCGTGGTGGCGGTGATCCGCCGGTTGTGCGGGGAGAAGCGCGGGGTGAGGCGGCCGTCGCGGTCCTGGTCGACGCGGAGCACGGACAGGCCGTGCGCGGCCCACGCGATCTCGACCTGCTCGCGGGTCGGGTTCGCCTCGTCGTAGCCGCGGAACATGAACGGCTCGCCGGTGTACTCGTGGTTGGTGACCAGCAGGTTCACCCGGCCGGGCGGGTCGAGCGGCAGCAGGGCGGCGAAGTCGCAGTTGTAGCCGAACTGGCGGGCCTGCGCGGCGGCGGTCTGCCGGTCGAAGTCGAACGCCGGGGCGTCCGGGAACAGCGGGTCGCCCCAGCGGACGACGACCGCCTGCCGGTAGCCGTCCGGGACGACGACCGCGTCCAGGGTGTTGGGCGCGACCGGCTCGAAGTCGAGGCCGGGGGCGGGGCGGTCGTGGGCTCCGGCTTCGGCTTCGGCTCCGGCGGCGGGGTCGGGGTCGATGGCGGTTCCGGTGACGGGCGCGGCGCCGGCGGCGGCCGTCGCGTTCGTCGTGGTGAGCGCGGCGCCGAGGACGACGCCCGCCTTGATCGCGGTGCGGCGGCCGACCAGGTCGCCGAAGTACGGGTTGCCCGAGGTGTTGGGCACGTCGTGGAAGCACGCGTCGCCGCAGCGGTACCGGCAGGTCACGGCCGCGCGGCCGGGTGAGTGGCCGGGCAGCAGGGGTAGTGGTCGCACTCGAACGCCTCCTACGGTCAGTCCGGGACCAACTGACCGTAGGCCGGCGTTCACCCGTTGTTAACCCGCCGGCTCCTCGCCGACCAGCACGGCTTCGGCCGGGACGGCGTGCCGCCGCGCGTGGCCGAAGGCGAGCAGGACGGCGGCGAGCACGCAGGCCGCGGCGGCCCAGGCGAACGGCTGCGGCAGGTGGCCGACGAACGTGGCGGCCAGCGCGCCGCCGAGCCAGCGCAGGAAGTTGTAGCCCGCGCTCGCCACCGGGCGCGGCGCCGGGCTGACGCTCATCGCGGTGCTGGTGAACAGGGTGTTGAGCAGCCCGGACACGATGCCGCTGACGACCACCGCGACCACCAGGAGCGGCTTGCTCGGCACGGCCATGAGCAGCATCAGCACGGCGAAGGCGAGGACGGCGGCGACGGTCGTGCGGCGGTCGCCGAAGCGGTCGGCCAGGCGCGGCGCGAGCCAGACGCCGGAGACCGCGACGCACAGGCCCCAGCCGAAGAAGACCAGGCCGATCTCGACCGCGCCCCAGCCGAGGACGAACGGCGACCAGGCCAGCACGGCGAAGAACGCGGCCGTGTAGAGGGCGGAGCCGAGGGCGGTGCGCAGCAGGTCGGGGTGCCGGAGGGCGCGCAGCGGGTCGAGTAGGCGGATCGCGTGGCGGGGCTCGTCGGCGGTCAGGAAGACCGAGCACAGCACGAGCGCGACGGTCATCAGCACGGCGGTGCCGAGGAACGGGCCGCGCCAGGAGAAGCTGCCGAGCAGCGCGCCGAGCAGCGGTCCGACGCTCAGGCCGAGGCCGAGGGCGGCCTCGTAGAGCAGGATCGCGCCCTTCTGGCCGCCGGTGGCCGCGCCGACGATGACGCTGAGCGCGGTGGCGATGAAGAAGGCGTTGCCGAGGCCCCAGACGGCGCGCAGGCCGACGAGCTGGCCGATGCTGCCGGCGAGCGAGCACAGGACGGTCGCCACGACGATCAGGGCGAGGCCGCCGACCAGGGTGCGCTTGGCGCCGAAGCGGGCGGCGGCGACGCCGGTGAACAGCATCGCGACGACCTGGACGCCCAGGTAGGAGGAGAAGAGCAGGGTGACTTGCGGCGGTGTGGCGCGCAGGCCCTCCGCGATCGACAACAGGATGGGGTCGACGAGGCCGATCCCCGTGAACGCGATGACCGCGGCGAACGCCGTGACCCACACCTGACGGGGTTGGTCGAGGAAATTCACTTAGCCAGCCTAACCGATTTTGGTTAGCATGACGAAGTAAGTGCGCTCACACTACGGTCGGTGGCGTGGATGCGGTGGTGTTCGACCTCGACGGCGTGCTCGTGGACTCCGAGACGGTGTGGGACGAGGTGAGGCAGGCGTTCGCCGTGGCGCACGGCGGCACGTGGACGCCGGCGGCGACCCGCGCGATGCAGGGCATGAGCACCCCCGAGTGGGGCGCCTACCTGGTCGAGGAGGTCGGCGTCGAGCTGTCCCCGGCGGACGCGGCGGCCGGCGTGGTCGCCGAGATGGACCGCCGCTACGAGGCCGGCCCGCCGGTCCTGCCGCACGCCGCGGACGTGGTCCGCGCCATGGCCGCGAGGTGGCCGGTGGCCATCGCCAGCTCGTCCCCGCCGAGCCTGATCACGGCGTTCCTGCACGCCACGGGCCTGGCGGAGGTCGTGCCGGTCGCCGTGTCGAGCGAGGAGGCGGGAGCCGGCAAACCCGCGCCCGACGTCTACCTGCTGGCCTGCGCGAAGCTCGGCGCGGACCCCGCCCGCAGCGCCGCCGTGGAGGACTCGACCAACGGCCTGCGCGCCGCCCTGGCCGCCGGGATGACCGTGTACGCCGTGCCGAACCCCCACTTCCCGCCGGACCCGGCGGTGCTGGCGGAGGTCACCGCGCTGGGCGGGATCGAGGACCTGCCCGGCGCGCTCGGGGTGCCGCGGCCCTAGCGTGCACCCCATGGAGCAGCGGGTGGCGGTGGTGACCGGGGCGGCGCAGGGGATCGGGGCGCGGGTCGCGGCGGTGTTGGCGGGGGACGGGTACGAGGTCGTCGGGTTCGACCTGCGGGAGACGCCCGGCGGGGTGGTGGGGGACGTGGCGTCGCCCGCGGACGTGGAGGAGGTGGTCGAGCGGGTCGCCGGGCGGGTGGACGTGCTGGTCAACAACGCCGGCATCTCCGGGATCGCGCCGTTCGAGGACGTGCCGCTGGAGGACTGGCAGCGGATGCTGGCGGTGAACCTGACCGGGCCGTTCCTGCTCACGCAGGCGCTGGGGCGGCTGATGCTGGCGCGCGGCGGCGGGTCGGTGGTCAACGTCGCGTCCGTCGCCGGGCTGCGGGGCGTGGCGGACCGGGCCGCGTACAACACGACCAAGCACGGGCTGATCGGGATGACGCGCACGCTCGCCGTCGAGTGGGGCGGGCGGGGTGTGCGGGTCAACGCCGTGTGCCCCGGCTGGGTGAAGACGGAGATGGACGTCGCCGACCAGGCCGGCGGGCACTACTCGGACGCCGACATCACCGACCACGTGCCGATGGGGCGGTTCGCCTCGCCGGACGACGTCGCGCAGGCGGTGGCGTTCCTCGCGGACCCGCGCCGGAGCGGGTTCGTCAACGGGGTCGCGCTGCCCGTGGACGGCGGGTGGACCGCGGACGGGTCGTGGCAGGCGCTGCGCCTGACCAAGAGGTGACATGATCCGCGTCACACACGTGTTCTCCGGCGAGGGGTGACGCGTCCTACCCGGCAATGCGGGCGGACGGAACGGGGGACGCGTGAACGGGACGTGGACGCGCGGGGTGACGGCGACCCTGGTCGCACTGGTCGCGGCGACGGCGCTGGTGGGCTGCTCGTCGACGTCGAAGTCGAAGTCGTCGAAGGGCGGGTCGACCACCGCCAAGAGCACGAAGAGCGCCAAGACGACGAACCGGAGCAAGCCCGTCGAGCGGTGCGACGACCTGGGCGTGACCGCGGTCCCGGGCTCCCCGGCGGACGGCGGCCGGCAGGCGCTGGTGATCGTGTTCACCAACCGCGACGACGGGGACTGCACGGTGTCGGGCTTCCCCGGCGTGCGGCTCGACGGCGCCGACGGGCTGCGCTGGGACATCGCGCGCGAGGAGGGGGCGGAGACCGCCCCGCTGACGCTGACCCCCGGGGGCAGGGCGGCGGCCACGCTGACCTACGCGCCGCAGCCCGACGGCTGGGAGGTGCGCGGGCTGGTGGTCACGCCGCCGGGCACCACCGCCGCGCAGGAGCTGGCGTGGCCCGCGGGGCGCGTGCTGCTCCAGGACGGTGCCACCCGCCCGGCCACGCACGTCGGCCAGGTCGCGCCGTACAGCGGCCCCTGACGGCGGCCCTCGACGGCGGCCCTCGACGGCGGACCCTGACTGGAGGCCCTGACGGCA
>NZ_JBPKJK010000210.1:0-13214 GCF_051756985.1 Saccharothrix sabaoui | reverse complement strand
GCTGGCCGACCTGCTCCGGCGCGGGCGGGGTGATGTCGACCGGCGCGCCCCAGTCGCGGTAGTCCGCCACGACGTCCACCGCTCCCCCGCCCTCGACCGGCGTGCTCACCTCGGTCCTCACCGGCAGGTCCTGCTCGTCCACCCACAGCTTGAGCACCGAGGCCCGGCCGTCGGCGGTCACGTGCGCGGTGTACCGGACGGTCTTCTTCCCGGCCACCTCCTCCTCGGCCTTGTCCACGATCCGCGCGCCCTCGGGCAGCGCCTTGCGGATGTCGGCGGCGTCGCGGATGTGCACGGCCACGGCCGCCATCGCCCTCCCCAGGGCGTTGGCCGGGTCGTCCGGGTCGAGCTTGAGCCACGGCTTGTCCGGCTGCGGGGCCTGCCCGGCGGGGATGCGCACGTAGATGCCGTCCGGCACCATCACGTACGCGACCTCGTCGGCGTCGGCGGTGGAGATCCGGCAGGAGGCCGCGAAGTCGTCGGTGCGCAGCCCGCAGCTGCCCTTCCCGTTGGTGGCGAGGTCCAGGTCCACGGTCACCGAGCCCTTGGCCTCGGCCGCCACCAGGCTGGCCTCGCCCAGCGCCTGCGGCGTGTCGAACGTCTTGGCCGCCGGCGCCGGCGGCGCCGGCTCACCGGTGCACGCGGACAGCGCGGCGGTGACCACGGCGGCACAGCCCACCAGGGCGACGCGGTTCTGGCGCATGCTCCTCCTCGGACCAGTAATGGGGAAATGGGCTTTCCACAGACACTGTAACCAGCGGGAGAAGATTTCGAACCGGTCGATCCGCGGCTGTTGCCGAAAAACGAAAAACGCGAATCCCTTTTGTCAGGCGGGTGACAAATCAGGGTCGGCGCACGGACGCCAGCAGGTTGCGGGCGACCTCGCGCAGCTTGGTGTTGTGCCGCTGCGACTCGGCGACGAGCCGGGCGAACGCCTCGCCCTCGTCGATGCCGTGCGCGGCCATGAGCACGCCCTTGGCCTGGTCGATCTCGGCACGCGACTCCAGCGCCGCCTGGAGGTGCCGCACGAGGGCCCGCGACCGGTCGTAGCGGCGGAACCCGGTGATGGTGGTGGACGCGGCCGTGACGAACAGCCGCAGCAGCGCCTCGTCGAACGGGTCGAACGCGTGGTCGGCGCCGCTGTAGAGGTTGAGCGCCCCGATCGCCTCGTCGTCCACGACGAGCGGGGCGGACAGGTAGGCGCGCACGCCGATCCGCTCGACGGCGCGGGCGAACTCCGGCCACTTCTCGCGACCGCCGTGCAGGGTCGCCCGCACGGGTCTCCTGGTGCGCGCGGCCTCCAGGCACGGCCCGTTGCCCGCCTCGTACTGCTCGGCGTCGATCGTGCGGACCTTCTGGTCGGTCGCGGCCGGCGTGTGCGGACCGGTTGAGCCCAGGACCGTCACCGACACGTTGTCCGCGTCGGGGATGACGCGGGACACCGACTCGACCAACTGCTGGAGCGCGTCCTCCAACGATTGGTCGCCCGCCAGTACGCCCGCCAGTTCCTCCAGCGCCTCGCTGGCCTCGTCCAGCTGGCTCGCCGGGAGCTGCTCCTGAATGCTCACGCCCCATTGTCTACACCCAGGGGACGATAATCGCCGCAACCGAAGGGGGTGACGCTGTGCGGGTGCTGCTGGTCGAGGACGACGACGGGGTCGCCGGGGCACTGGTGGCGGCGTTGGTGGACAACGGGCACCGCCCCGGTCGGGTGAGCCGGGGCGCGGACGCGCTGCTCTCGCACCGCGGCTTCGACCTGGTGCTGCTGGACCTGGGCCTGCCCGACATCGACGGCCTGGACGTGCTGCGCAAGGTGCGGCGGGTCTCGCCGGTGCCGGTGCTGGTGCTGACCGCGCGGGGTGACGAGCGGTCGGTCGTGCGCGGCCTGCGCCTGGGCGCGGACGACTACCTGGTGAAACCGGTGCGCCTGGGCGAGCTGCTGGCCCGGATGGACGCGGTGGCGCGGCGCAGCGCGGCGGTGGCCGGGCCGGCGGACCGCACGGTGCGCGTCGGCGACGTGGAGGTCGAACTGGAGGCCAGGCGGGTGCTGGTGGGCGGCGTCGAGGTCGCGTTGACCACGAAGGAGTTCGAGGTGCTGGCGGTGCTGGCCGCGCGGGCGGGCACGGCGGTGAGCCGCCAGCAGGTCATGGACGAGGTGTGGGGCGACGCGTACCTGGCCGTGTCGCGGTCGCTGGACGTGCACGTGGCGGGCCTGCGGGGGAAGCTGGGCCGGCCGGGCCTGCTGACCACGATCCGCGGTTTCGGCTACCGGTTGGGCGAGTAGGTGCGCCGCCGCCTGCTGCTGGTGCTCCTGCTGTTCTCCGCCGCGGCCGTGGCCGGGTTCGCCGTGCCGCTGCTGTCGGCCACGTCCACCGAGCGCACGCAGCGGTTCGTGCTCAGCCGCACCGCCGACCTGGACCGGTTCGCCGTGCTCGCGCAGCACGCCGAGACCACCCGGGACGACGCGGCGCTGGAGGACGAGGTCGGCGCGTACTTCGCCCTGTACGGCGAGCCGGTGGTGGTGGTCGACGCGCGGCGGCGGCCGGTCGCCCAGGCGGGTCTGCCCGCCGGCGACCCGCTGTTCGCGCAGGCCCTGGACGCGGCGCTGCGCAACCAGCCCACGCCGTCCGTGGCGACGCTGACCCCCTGGTCGTCCGGGCACGTGGTGTTCGCGCGCCCGGTCGGCACCGGCACGCGGGTCGCGGGCGCGGTCGTGCTGCGGGCGTCGGTGGAGCGCGCGGCGGCGGACGTGACGGAGCGGTGGCTGTGGGTGCTCGGCGGCGCGCTGGCCGCGGCGGCCGTGTCGGTGCTGCTCGTGCAGGTGGTGGCGCGGTGGCTGCTCGAACCGCTGGCGGAGCTGGCGATCGGGGTGCGCGCGGTGGCCGCGGGCGAGCGGCGGGCGCACGTGCCGGGCAGCAGCGGCCCGCCGGAGGTGCGGGAGCTGTCGGAGTCGTTCAACCGGATGTCCGACGCCGTCACCGAGGCCGCCGACCAGCAGCGCCGGCTCATCGCGGACACCTCGCACCAGCTGCGCAACCCGATGGCGGCGCTGCGGCTGCGGATGGACGCGCTGGGTGCCCAGGTGACACCGGACGGCGTGGTCGCCTACACGGCGGGCGTCACCGAGATCGAGCGGTTGGAGTCCCTGCTGGACGGGCTGCTGGCGCTGGCCGCGGCGGAGAGCACGGCGACGGAGGTGGCGGCGGGCGGGCGCGAGCCGGAGCTGACCGACGTGGGCGCGGTGGCGGTGGACCGGGCCGGGTTCTGGCAGGTGCCGGTGCCGCCGGTGCCCGACCTGGCGGTGCTGGTGCGCTGCCCGGAGTCCGACCTGGCGCAGGTGCTGGACGTGCTGCTGGACAACGCGGTGAAGTACGGGGGCGCGGTGCGGGTGGCGCTGGGCGCGGACCGGGCCGCCGGGACGGGGTGGGTCGAGGTGCGCGACGACGGGCCGGGCATGACGGAGCGGGAGCTGGCGATGGCCACCGCGCGGTTCTGGCGCGGCCGGTCCGACCGGCCCGGCACGGGGCTGGGCCTGGCCATCGCCGACCAGCTGGTGCGCGCCCGGGGCGGGGCGCTGGCGCTGTCGTCCGACCGCGGCCTGACCGCGCGGGTGACCCTGCCGCTGGAGCCGGCGCTGTGAACCGCCGGGCGTTCCTGCTGGGCCTGCTCGCCACCGGGTGCGCGACCGGCTGCACGGCGGGTGAGCCGTCCCGCGAGCTGGCCGTCGCCGGCGGTGAGCGCGGCGGCATGTACTTCGACTTCGCCACGCTGCTCGCCGGCCGGCTGACCGGCGTGCGCGGCCGGGTGCTGGAGACCGAGGGCAGCCTGGCGAACCTGGACCTGCTCGCCGAGGGCCGGGCGGACCTGGCGCTGACCCTGGTCGACGCCGCCCACGTCGCCGACCCGGCCCTGGAGCTGCGCGCGCTGGGCCGGGTGTACGAGAACTACCTGCAACTGGTGGTCCGCGAGGACGACCCGGCGCGTGCCGCCGCCGACCTCGCCGGGCGGACCGTGTCGCTGGGCGCGGCCCGGTCGGGCGCGTCGCTGACGGGGTGGCGGATGCTCGACGCGCTCGGCCTGCGCGACTCCGTGCGGGTGGTGCACCACCGGCTCGGCGACGCGGCGGCGATGCTGGCCGACGGGCGGATCGACGCCGTGCTGTGGTCGGGCGGCGTGCCCACGCCCAGGCTGGAGGACCTGTCCCGCATCCGGCTGCTGCCGCTGGCCGAGCTGGTGCCGGGCCTGCGGGACGCACACGGCTCGGTGTACGAGCAGGTGGCGGTGCCGGTCGGCGTGTACGGGGCGGGGCGCGAGGTGCCCACGATCGGCGTGGCCAACCTGCTGGTGGGGAGGGCGTCGCTGGACGGGGAGGCCGCCGCCGCCGTCACCCGCACGCTGGTGTCGCGCGCCGCCGAGCTGGTCCCGGAGCAGGCGCTGGGCACCCAGTTCCTCGACGTGCGCAGCCTCATCGGCACGGTCGGCGTGCCCCTGCACCCCGGTGCGGCGGCCGTCTACCGCGACCTGCACGGGTGAGGCACGGGGTCGGTCACCCGCCCCCGTGCCTCACCCGTCAGGGCAGGCGTTGCCCGAAGACCAGCGCGCCCGCCACGGCCAGCAGGCCCAGCACGGTGCCCAGCGCGACCCACGGCCGGGACGCGTCGGACTGCTTCTTCTCGTAGCCGATCTGCTCGCCGAGCGTGTCGTAGACCCGCCGCAGCTCCTCGGCGCTGGCCGCCTTGAAGAACTCGCCGCCGGACAGCTTGGCGATCTCCTTCATGGAGTCGTCGTCCACCGGCACGTCCTGGCGCCGCCCCTCGATCTCGACGACGCCCTCCTCGGTGCCGAACGAGATCGTGGAGATCGGGATGCCCGCCTTCTTGGCGTCCTCGGCCGCGTCGAACGCCTTGCGCGTGCCGACGGTCTCCTTGCCGTCGGTCATCAGCACGACGCGCGCCGGCGGTGGGCCGTCCGCGCCGCCGACGACCTTGCCGAACGAGTCGATCGCCGCGAGTGCCGCCACGATCGCGTCACCGGTCGCGGTCGACTGGGCGAGCTTGAGCCCGTCGATGCTCGACGTGACCGCGCCCCGGTCGGTGGTCGGCGCGACCAGCACCGTGGCCGACCCGGCGAACGAGATCAGGCCCAGGTTGATGCCCGGGGTGAGCCCGTCGGCGAACGACTTGGCCGCCACCTGCGCGGCCTCCAGGCGGGACGGCTTGACGTCGGTGGCCTTCATCGACAGCGACGTGTCGATCACCAGCATCACGGTGGCGCGGTTGCGCGGCACCTTCTGCTCGGCGGTCGGCCCGGCCAGCGCCACGGTCAGCAGGATGAACGCGACCAGCAGCAACGCCGCCGGCACGTGCTTGTACCAGCCCTGCCGCTTCGGGGCGACCTTCTCCAGCATCGACAGGTTGGCGAAGCGCAGCGTCCGCTTGCGCAGCACGCGCTGCAGCACGACGTACAGCGCGGCGACCGCGGCGACCGCGACCAGCAGCAGGAACCACCACGGCGCGGTGAACCCGGACAGGCTCATCAGGCCACCCCTCCCGACCAGCGGCGCTTGCGGGCGACGACGAACCGCACGGTGTCGGCGATCCAGTCGGAGTCGGTGCGCAGCACCAGGTGGCCCGCGCCCGCCTGGCGCAGGCCGGCGGCCACCCCGGCGCGGTGCTCGGAGGCCGCGGCGGAGAACTCGCGGCGCAGCAGCGGCGAGGCGACGACCTCGCGCTGGCGGCCCGTCTCCGGGTCGGCGAGCACGACCGTGCCCACGTCGGGCAGGTCGATGTCGCGCGGGTCGAGGACCTCGATCGCGACCAGGTCGTGCCGGGCGGAGAGCGCCTTGAGGGGCCGCTGCCACTCCATGCCGCCGAGGAAGTCGGAGATCACCACGACCAGGCCGCGGCGCCGGGGCGGGCGGCGCAGCTGCTCGACCACCTCGGCCAGCGAGCCGCGGGTGCCCTCGGGGGCGCGCGGCGTCTCGGCGACCTTGCGGATGAGGCCGCGCGAGTGCGCGAGGCCGCCGCGCGCGGGCACCCGGACGAGCTGGTCGCCGGTGGACACCAGCGCGCCGATCCGGTTGCCGCCGCCGCGGGTCAGGTGCGCCACGGCCGCGGTCGCGGCGACCACCAGGTCGCGCTTCTCGCACGCCGCCGTGCCGAAGTCGAGGCTGGGCGACAGGTCGATCGCGAGCCACGTCTCCAGCTCGCGGTCGGCCACGGTCTCGCGGATGTGCGGCACGGTGGTGCGGGCGGTGACCGCCCAGTCCATCCGCCGCACGTCGTCACCGGGCTGGTAGGGCCGCGCCTCGCCGGGCTCCGAGCCCGGCCCGGGGACCAGGCCCAGGTGGTTGCCCTGGAGCAGGCCGTCGAGCCGGCGGCGGACCTCCAGTTCGAGCGTGCGCAGGGCGGCCTCCATGCGGCCACCGTGCAGGACCGGCGGCGCCCAGTTCGGGCGGGCGTCGGCGGCGTCGTCCTCGGTGTTCCCGGTCACGGCCTGCCCGCGGGCTGCGGCGACGACGGGCGGGCGGAGACCTGCGGCAGCGGCACGGTCTGGAGCACGCGCGTGATGATGTGGTCCAGCGGCACGCCGTCGGCCAGCGCGTCGTAGGACAGCACCAGGCGGTGGCGCAGCACGTCCGGCACGACGTCCACGACGTCCTGCGGCAGCACGTAGTCGCGACCGCGGACCAGCGCGAGGGCGCGGGCGGCGGCGATGATGCCGAGGCTGGCGCGCGGCGAGGCGCCGTAGGCGACCCACCCGGCGACGTCGGTGAGCTGGTGCTCCTTGGGCGCGCGGGTGGCGATGACCAGCCGCACGACGTAGTCGACCAGCGCGTGGTGCACGAAGACCCGGGAGGCCACGCCCTGGAGGCGGACCAGCTCGTCCGGGCCGAGGACCTGGGCGGGCACCGGCGGCTCGACGCCCATCCGGTAGACGATCTCCCGCTCCTCCTCGGCCGTCGGGTACTCGACCTGGATCTTGAACAGGAAGCGGTCGCGCTGCGCCTCGGGCAGCGGGTAGACGCCCTCGTTCTCGATCGGGTTCTGGGTGGCCAGCACCAGGAACGGGGTGGGCATCGGGAACGTCTTGCCGCCGATGGACACGTGCCGCTCGGCCATGACCTCCAGCATCGCCGACTGCACCTTGGCGGGCGCGCGGTTGATCTCGTCGGCGAGCACGAAGTTCGCCACGACGGGGCCCAGTTCGACGTCGAAGGTCTCGCTGCCCTGGCGGTAGATGCGCGTGCCGAGGATGTCCGCGGGCACCAGGTCGGGGGTGAACTGGACGCGCGAGAACGAGCCGCCGACGACGTTGGCGAAGGTCTCCACGGCCAGCGTCTTGGCGACGCCCGGCACGCCCTCCAGCAGCAGGTGCCCCTTGGCGAGCAGGCCGACGAGCATCCGCTCGACCAGCCGGTCCTGACCGACGATCACCCGCTTGACCTCGAACACGGTGCGCTCGAGCAGCTGGGCGTCACGAGCCGGCGTGGTGGGCGCCTCGGCGGCGGGCTCGGACAAGGGTCCTCCTCGAACAGGGTTGTGCGACTGTTCCCAGTCTCCCCTGCCGGCGGTATGGACCTTGTAAAGGGTCTACAGGTCGGCGGGCGTGTCCACGTCACGGGCCTCGCCGGCCAGCGCGGGCACGAGGACGGGGCGCAGCGGGTCGAGCACCGAGCGCGCGGAGGCGTCGCGGGGGTCGGCGGGCAGGGCCGCGCGCAGGCGGTCGACGCGCCACGCGCCGGTCAGCCACTGCGCCCGGCCACCGGCGTCGACGAGCACCGCGCCCGCGTTGTCCGCGTTGTCCACGGCGGACCTGAGCCGGTCCACTGTGGACCTGGTGAGGCCGGGCTGGTCCACCGCCAGCACGACCACGACGTCCGCGGTGACGTGCGCCAGCCCTGCGGCGAGCCCGGCGACCGGCCCGCCGCCGGGCGGGTCCTCACGCGCCCACAGCACGCCCGAGAGGTCCAGGCCGGGAACGTCCCGGAGAGGTCCGACGACCACCGTCTCCCGGGCACCCGCCACGGCGTCGAGCACGCGGTCGAGGAGCGTGCGGCCGTCGACCACGACCGACGCCTTGTCGACGCCGCCGAGCCTGCTGCCCCGCCCACCCGCGAGCACCACCGCCGACCACACGCGGCCCACGGTAGCGGCTGGGCCGGGTCGCGGGGGCTCGGGTCGTGGGTGGCCGGGACGCGGGGGCTCGGGTCGCGGGGGCCGGTTCAGGCGGGCTCGCCGACCGCGTCGTCGCCGGAGGTGAACAGCATCCACAGCAGCACGGCCACGACCAGGCCGCTGGTCACGAACACCGGGAACACCAGGTCGAACACGGTGCTGCCCTGCGGCGCGGCCAGCGTCGGGTCGCTCGTGACGGTCACCGCGGCCATGCCGGTGTAGTGCATGCCGGTGACCGCGACGCCCATGATCAACCCGGCCGCGACGGTGGCCTGCGCGGTCTTGACGACCAGGGTGAACCAGAACGCCGCGGTGGCCGCGACGACGGCGATCGCGCAGGAGGCGACGACCAGCACCGGGTCGTAGCCGATCTCGCCCTTGAAGCGGAGGGCCGACATGCCGATGTAGTGCATGCCCGCCACGCCCAGGCCGGCCAGGGTACCGGCGAGGAGCAGCCGCATCCGGGTGAAGCGGACCAACGTGACCAGGGACAGCCCGAGCCCGACCACGCCGACCGCGACGACGGCGGACAGGGCGGTCAGCGGCGCGGAGTACTTGACGACGGCGCCGGGCACGTCGAAGCCGAGCATGGCGACGAAGTGCATGAGCCAGATCGCGATGCCACCGATGGCGAGTGCGCCGAACACCGTCCAGCGGACCTTCACCTGCCGTTGCCGCTCGGTGCGGGCGCGGGCCATGCAGGCCAGGCCGATCAGCGAGCCGACGACGGCGACCACGTAGGCGACGACGAGGGTGGAGAGGTCTCCGGAGGAGTGCATGAGGTCGTGGTTCACGGGGGCACCGGTTCCTGGGGTCGGGAGGCCCCTTTACTAACCCGCTGTCACCAAGTTCTCCAGGTACGGCCGGTCGAGTTCATGAACTTGAGACCTGTTCACCTCTGTTTTCTACTTTGAGTAGTCATTGACGCGGCATTCAGCTCAACGTCCCCCCATGCAGGTGACCCAAAAGAATCGTCACCCCTCGTAACCACCCAAACGCACGGCGACGCACTCCTCGCCCACCCCCTCACCCGCGCCGCACTACCACCCGATCATCGCTGTAGGATCGTTCAACAATCCTACATTCTCCATCGTACCGGGGTCGGCGCGACCGACGACGGCGGCGGTCAGCGGCGGTCAGCGGCGGTCAGCGGCGGTCAGCGGCGGTCAGCGGCGGTCAGCGGCGGTCAGCGGCGGTCAGCGGCGCTGGGCGGGCGGGTGAGTGAGCGGGCGGGCGGGTGAACAAGTGGGCGGGTGAGTGAGCGGGCGGGCGGCGGGCGGGCGGGTGAACAGATGAGCAGGTCAGGGTGTGCACGCCCAGCGCCCCACCACCCGGTTGCGGCCCGCGTCCTTGGCTTCCAGCACGGCGACGCTGGCCTGCTCCACCGCCTCGGTGACCGACGCGCCCGGCGCGACCTCGACCGCGCCGATCGAGACCGTCACGACGCCCTCCGGCGTGCCCCGGTGCTCCACGCCCAGGCGCTCGACCGCTCGCCGGACGCGTTCGGCCAGGGCCAGCGCGCCGTCCAGCCTGGTCCCGGGCAGCAGCACGGTGAACTCCTCACCCCCGTAGCGGTAGGCGCGGTCGCCCGCCCGGGCCGTGCCGCTGATGGCCTGGCCGACCGCGCGCAACGCCTCGTGCCCGGCCAGGTAGCGGTAGAGGGTGTTGTAGCTGTGGAAGCGGTCGATGTCGATCAGCAGCAGGCTGTACGGCTCGCCCGCGCGGTTGCGGCGCTGGTGGTCGGCGTCGAACGTGGCCGCGTTCGGCAGACCGGTGCGCTGGTCGGTGGTCGCCGCCTCGGCCAGCGCCCGGTTCTCGGCGCGCAGCTGCGCGAGGCGTTCGGCGAGGAGGTCGACCTGCTGCTTGCGGGCCAGCGCCCAGTCCTCCAGGCCGTCGTCGTAGACGGTCACCGGGCCGACCGCCTTCGCCCGGTACATCGCCAGGTCGGCCTGGTGCAGCAGGTCCTCCGCGCCGCGGCCGGGGCGCACGAACGTCAGGCCGGCCGACACCGACACCCGCACCACGTCGTCGCCCACGACCAGCGGTCCGCCCATCGCGGTGAGGATCTCGTGCGCGGCGGCGACCGCCTGGTCCTCGTCGAGCCGGTCGAGCAGCACGGCGAACTCGTCGCCGCCCAGCCGCGCCGCGGTGCCCCGGCCGTCGACCGCGGCGTGCAGCCGGGCCGCCACGAGCCGCAGCACGTCGTCCCCCGCGGCGTGCCCGTGGCGGTCGTTCACCTCCTTGAACCGGTCGAGGTCGAGGCACACCAGCACCGGTCCGGGCGCGCCGCGCACCGCCTGCTCCAACCGGGGCAGGAAGCCGGTCCGGTTCGCCAAGCCGGTCAGCGCGTCGGTGTTGAGCCGCCGGCCCAGCTCGGCGGTCGTCTCCGCCCACCCGGTGACGTCGAGCGCGACCACCACGAGCCCGCCCACGTCGGGTTCCTCCGCCAGGTCGCGCACGACCAGGTCGACGCGCCGGTGGGCCGAGCCCTCCACGGGCACCGCGCACGTGCAGCGGGACGCCCCCGCGCTGCCCGCCGCGTGCAGGAACGTGCCGACGGACGCCGCGTCGGCGGGCGCCACGAGGTCCGGCAGCGGGCCGGACGCGCCGCGGAACAGCCGCCGCGCCGCCGGGGACGCCCACCGCACCCCCAGGTCGTGCCGGTCGACCACGAGCACGGCGGCGTCACCCCGTTCGAGCACCGCCCGGTACAGGTCCCCGGTCATCGCGCTCGTCCGCCGTGTGGTGATCCGTCGTGTGGTGATCCGCCGCATGGTGATCCGCCGTTGTCGGGAATCGCGAAATCGGTCGTCATGGTCCCCCCTGGACGTGACTTCCCCTGGTGTTCGACGCTACCGAAAATCACGTTCGGGCGGATCGGTTATCCGGTGGACCCCCGGGTGGCGCAACTCCCCTCCCGGCGGGGCCGCCGCCACCGATCGAGACGCACGACCCCACGAGGTCGGAGGAATGCGGCAGAGTGAATATTCACCCCATTACCGCGACAATCCTTTGTGGACTCCCGCGAGCTCCCGACCGGGTGAACCGGCTCAAGCCGGACCACCGGTACGCCGATGGGCCCGACGTCCCCCGGTGTGCGAAGAAGGAGTTCGGCGTGGTGCTGCGCGAACGGGTCCGCGACGTCGTGGACGGCAAGCGCTTCCAGCGCTTCGTCATCGGCGTCATCGTGGTGAACGCGATCACCCTCGGCTGCGAGACGTCGGCCACCGCGGTCGCGGCGTACGGCGGCGCGCTGTCCGCTGTGGACACCATCGCGCTGGCGGTGTTCGTGGTCGAGCTGGCCGCCCGCCTCTACGCGCACCGCCTGGCGTTCTTCCGCGACCCGTGGAACTGCTTCGACCTCGTCGTCGTCGGCGTCTCCCTGCTGCCCGCCGCGGGTCCGCTGTCGGTGGTGCGGTCGCTGCGCATCCTGCGCGCCCTGAGGCTCATCGCGATGGTGCCGAGCATGCGCCGCGTGGTGAGCGCCCTGGTCAGGTCGATCCCGGGCCTGCTGTCGCTGTCCGGCCTGCTGCTGCTCGTGCTGTACGTGGGCAGCGTCGTGGCGGTCAACCTGTTCCGCCCGAGCGGCGACCCGCGCTTCGCGGACCTCGGCGCGACCGTGCTCACCCTGTTCCAGATCACCACGGGCGACGGCTGGTCGGACGTGATGCGGGACCTGATGGTCACCCAGCCGCTGGCGTGGCTGTTCTTCGTGGTCTACCTGCTGGTCGGCACCTTCACCATGCTGAACCTGTTCATCGCCGTGGTGTGCAGCGCGATGGAGCCCGACACCCCGGCCGCCACCGACGCCCCCGCGGGCACCGACACCCCCGCGGGCACCGACGACCGGGTTCTCGCCGACGAGATCAGGGCCCTCCGCGAGGAGATCCGCGACCTGCGCCTGGAGCGCGTCGGCCGGTGACCCGCTCCCGGGTCACCGGCACGCGGTCAGAGCAGGCGGGTGGCGAAGGGCATGATGCCGCCGTAGCGCACCGGGGCGATGCGGACGGACGAGCCCGAGTACGGCGCCTCGACCATCATGCCGCCGCCGAGGTAGAGGGCCACGTGGGTGCCGCCCCCCGGCCCCCAGAACAGCATGTCGCCGCGCCGCGCCTGGGACAGCGGCACCTTGCGGCCCGCGTTGTACTGGTAGCCGCTGTAGTGCGGCAGGTAGATGCCGACACCCGCGAACGCGTACATCATCAGTCCCGAGCAGTCGAAGCCGACGCTGTAGTAGTCGCCGTGCGAGTCGCCGACGCCCCAGTCGCGGATGCCGACCGTGGGGCCGTCGTAGTTGCCGCCGCCCCACGAGTAGCGCACGCCCAGGTGCTGCACGGCGCGCGCCACGACGGTCTCCACGCCGCCGCCGACGGGCGCGGCCACGACGGGGTCCGGCCGGGCGGCCGGGGCCTGCGGCTGCTGCGCGGCGGCCAGGGCGGCCTGCCGGGCGGCCTCCTCGTCCTCGCGGCGCTTGTCGTCGAGCCACCGGTCGTAGCGGGCGCGCTGGTCCTCCAGGCCGTCCACGGTGCCGAGCGCCTCGTCCAGCTCGGCCTGCACGCGGGCCACGTCGTCCTGGGCGGCCTTCGCGGCGGCGGCCTGGCCCTGCTGCGCCAGCGCGGCACCGGCCTGGGCGGCGTCGGCGTCGCGCTTGGCCTGGTCGGCGGCGGCCTCCTTCCGGTCGGCCAGGTCGAGCGCGGCACGCGCCGCGGCGTCCTTGTTGCCCATCTCGGCACGGGTGCGCTCGACGTCCTCCAGGGCGTCGAGGCTCGACGCGCCGACGGCCTCCAGCAGCTGGGCGCGGGCGAGCAGGTCCTCGGGACTGGTCGCACCGAAGTACGCCGAGACCGAGCCGACGGTGCTGCCCTGCTGGAAGCTGGCGGCGGCGAACTCGTCGAGCGCGGTGCGGGCGTCCTCGACGGCGCGGGCGGCGGCGTCGGCCTCGACGCGCGCCGCGTCCGCCCCCCGCCGCGCCTCGTCCGCCTCGGTCCGCGCGGTCTCCAGGTCGACGCGCGCCTTGTTGGCCAGCTCCATCGCGTG